>JAEINY010000454.1 GCA_016342595.1 Marinilabiliaceae bacterium | reverse complement strand
ATCTATGCCACGAGAAATATCGGAAACTGGGTATGGATTGGTCTTTAGAACATGAGGATCTGTTATCGGGTGCCACGGTAAATGAATTGTTAGGACAGGCAAAAATATCGGGAGCACATCTGTTTCAAATCGAATTTTCAGGTTTAACAAGAAATGAAACCTAACATTAGTAACCTTACTAAACTTTACTATTAATGAACAACAAAAAAGAAAAGAATAGCCGGTTTATTTCCCCGGCCAGCTTGCTGCCATTCATCTTAGTTACCACCCTATTTTTTATGTGGGGCATCCCCAACAATCTCAATGGGGTATTAATCAAACAATTTATGAAATCGTTTGAATTGACAGCCTTTAAAGCAGGCCTCATTCAATCTGCATTTTACATGGGGTATTTTATATTGGCAGTGCCAGCAGCAATTCTTATGCGCAAATACAGCTATAAAGTTGGCATTGTATTCGGCCTTTTATTGTATGCTTTTGGGTGTTTGCTATTTTATCCTGCAGCACTCATAGGTACCTATGGTTTCTTTCTGTTTGCTTTGTTCATCATCGCATCTGGTTTGGCATTTCTCGAAACAGGGGCTAATCCATTCATTGCCTTACTGGGCAACAAGGATAGTTCGGAACGGAGGCTCAATTTATCGCAGGCCTTTAATCCAATCGGATCCGTTGTGGGAGTGGTATTGGGAACAGCTTTTATTTTCTCGGGTGTTGAACCCGATGAATCAAAAATTACAGCTTTAAAAGCAGCCGGTGAATACGATGCCTTTTTGCAGCATGAAACGCTACGTGTTGTAAAACCTTATCTGGCATTGGCTGCCTTTGCCGTTGTGTGGGCGCTATTGATAATCAGAACTAAATTTCCACACTTCAAAGAAGAAGAAAAAGAACCTTCAAAAGACAATGGACGCTTAACTGAGCTGTTTAAACTCCCGCACTTTATAAAGGGAGTTATCGCCCAGTTTTTCTATGTGGGAGCCCAGGTAGGAACCTGGAGCTATTTCATCATGTATGTGCAGGATTACACCGGCGAAGCGGAGAAGATGGCCGGTTACCTCTTAACCGGCACCCTGATCGCTTTTGGGGCCGGCCGTTTTTCAGCGACATGGATCATGCGAGTCGTAGCGCCTGCAAAGCTGATGGGCGTTTATAGCATTATCAATCTAATATTGGTTGCCATAAGTATTACAATGCCCGGATGGATAGGTATGTGGGCACTGTTTTTTACCAGTTTCTTTATGTCGCTGATGTACCCCACTATTTTTGCAATGAGCATTAAGGGGCTGGGACCAAATACTAAAATTGGAGGATCAGTGCTGGTAATGGCGATTATAGGGGGTGCCATTTTGACTCCTGTAATGGGACTCATAGCAGAGGAAACAGAGAGTATGGCCCTGGCCATGATGATTCCTTTGGTGGCTTATGTTTACATCGCCTATTATTCCTGGTTTGGGGCTAAAACTGTGACGACAAGTATCCCTGAGGAGGAAAAAAAGTTAAGCTTTTCGAGATAGTAGAATCGAAGAAAGAAAAGAGATAAACACCCATAAAAAAGAATCCATTTGGCATAACAGTATAGCTTTGCAAAATGGATTCTTCTCTTTTAAATGACCATCAGTCCTATATTTTTTCTTCTTCCAACAATTTCATCAACTCCTGCAAGTGTTCCAGATAGATACTTCTGGGATTACAATCATACTTCTTGCACAGCGATGCCGCCACGCCGGTCACCACCCCCATCTGACCACAGGTATTCATCACTCTTGGGCTCCCCAATCCCACATGTGAAGCACTGAAACAGCGACCGGCCAGGAACAGGTTATCCACATCTTTGGCATAGAAGCAACGGTAGGGTATTTGATATTGCTCCACAGGCGTGAACTCCGCCCGGGATAGAAAATCATATTTACCCCCGTTCGGATAATGCAAGTCAATCTCACGCTTTTCTTCAACCACCCCATCAGGGAAAGTCCGTATATCGCGTACATCTTTCTCTTTGAGCACATAATCACCTATTATCCTGCGCGATTCGCGTTTTCCTAATACATAACCTACCCACTTAAGCTTCAGATTTTTATTTACTTTATCTTGTTTCACATTCGAAAAAGTACCGTAGATAGCTCTTAAAAGATGGTCTCTGACATTCTCCGCATCGTAAATGGTATTCAAGTGCATGCCATATTCCCAAAACCATTCACCTCCTTTTACTTTATAATCCAATGATACTTTTGTAGCCCATGGTATTTCCGGAAATGAAACACTGCTTGCAGCCAGTTCTGTATTCCAAAGTAAACTTGAACCCATGGTCATGGAATCGGTTATCTCCGGTGCAAGAGACTCGGCAAACCGATTGGCCTCTTCGCGCCCCATCATAAATTGAGCGCCGGCCCAATAGCCAATCCACCCGTCTCCCGTGGCATCCGTAAAACT
>JAEINY010000033.1 GCA_016342595.1 Marinilabiliaceae bacterium | reverse complement strand
TGTTCGCAGCTGTACGTTCGGTTTGTATGAAAGGAAAATTTAAAACAGGTATTTTTGCTTCTGTCATTCAACAACTGAGTAAGAACATTGTGCAGCGTGAGTTGTATAACCTGAAGCCTGATGATGAAGCGCTGACACATGGACAAAATTGCTTTCTGAAATATGGATTTCAAGGAGCGGGTGCTCGCGGTGAAGTAGAACAAGGGTTGCCTACCGTGTTGCACCATGCATTACCTGAATTGACCAGCCGATTGGGCGGAGGTGAACTGATAGCGCACGATAATGAGTTAAAACCCATGTTAATTCCTGTTTTATTGAAAATTATGACGGTTAACAATGATACTAACGTGTTGTACCGACATGGTAAAGAGGTGCTTGATGAGTTAAAGCGAAAAGCAATGGAAGCACTGCGCGAGTGGGATATGGGATCGGATCAAAAGTATTTAGCACTTGATGAGTGGTGTACGGCCAATCGGATTTCATCTGGTGGATCTGCCGATTTGTTATCGGTTACATTATTCGTTTATTATTGTAAAAAGGCTTTTTAGAGGGGGAGAGTGTGATGATTGAGAATACCGAATTTAGAATAGAAGAACCGGATTTAACCAGCCGGTACGATGTAGAACTGATTCGTCGTTTTTTATTGCCAATGGGGTTTTATTTTGATCCTGCTGAAGTAGAATATTCGGTACTTTTATATACGCTCAATGATGAGATCATTGGGGTGGGATCAGTTCAGGGGAAAATAATGAAATACGTAGCTGTTGCGCCTTCCTTTCGTGAAACAGGGGCTTTTGCGCGAATTGTGACGCATTTGACAGAGCATGTGATGGAGCGATTTAAGCAAGCTTTCGTTTTTACCCGCCCCGAAAACATTACTCGATTTGCCGGATTGGGATATAAGCACATTGTATCGGCAGAGCCTTTAATTTCGGTAATGGAGTTCGGTTACAAAGGGATTGATGATTATAAAAAGTATTTGAAATCCATTAAAGTAGACCATGAAATGGGAAGCGTAGCGGGCATTGTAATGAATTGCAATCCGTTTACTTTAGGGCATCAATACCTGGTCGAAAAAGCATCAGCCGCCAATGCCTTGGTTTACCTTTTTGTGGTCGAGGAAGATCGATCCGTCATACCTTTTGTACATCGCTGGGAAATCATCAAAAAAGGTATAGCTCATCTGCCTAATGTGGTGATGGTAAGAGGGGATGAGTATATCGTATCTTCAGCGACTTTTCCCAATTATTTCTTGAAAAACGAGTCTCCGGACATGGTCACTCAAAAGCAGGCTGAGTTGGATATCCGGCTTTTCTGTGAGCACATCGTTCCGGTTTTAGGAATCCAGAGTCGGTATGTAGGGACGGAAAAGTATTGCGCAACGACCAAATTGTACAACAGAATGATGCGTGATTTACTGCCAGCTAACAATATTACTTTTGTTGAAGTGCCGCGTAAGAAAATTTGTGATATGGATGATGGATTTATCAGTGCAACGAAAGTGCGTGAGGCCATTCGTGACGGTCGTGAGGGAGAGCTTGATGGATTACTGCCTGTAACGACTCTTGACTATATTCATTCAGATTTGTTTAGAGAAGTAAAAAAGCGCATTCAGGAAACTGTTTCCCGCCATTAAATGGAAGATTTGGTTTTTGATTAGCTTTTCCGACGTCGGGGGTGATGGGGTGGCAAAAAGTGTAAGTTACTTTTCGAAATAATAATCAGTGTTCGGTCATCATTGAACCGCACAATGTGATGTTCTTTTTGCAATCGTTTTTCAAAAAATGCTGGTGAGATATAATCTTTGCTCTTACAGAGTTTCATTAGTTTCAATAAAGGATCGTCGCCTATTAGTTCACCGGTTTTACTGTTTGTGGCTTCAGAATACCCATCTGTATAACAAATTAATTTATCGCCATGATTAAGAGAGATATTTGATTCAGAATAGGTTGGGTTTTTGACTACCCCCAAAAGAGGTCCTCCTATCTTTAAAAAGGTGAGCTTGTTAAGAAGGTTATTGCTATAAATAGGATAGAGGTTGCCTGCTGATGATACTTTTAATGTGGAGTTATAAAGATCAAGCACAATGATACTCATGGTGGTAAACACATCAGACCATTGAAAATCTTTGTATATAAAATGATTGATGATACTTAAGGCTTCTGATGGATGTTTCAGAAACTGGGGTAAGAACCATGAGGTGAGGGCTTTTATAGTGCTGTGTACGTAGCCTGTGAAGGCTTGTACGAACAGCCAGGCACCCCATTTTTTGCCCATTACGTCGCCATAAATAATAATGCGATATTGATCGTTTGGCTCAAATACTTCATAGAAATCACCTCCCGGTGTTTGTTCATAGGATTTATGAAGAATGGAAAAACGAATGTTGTTAGTATTTTCCTCATATTCTTCGGCAGAATGCATTGGGCTTTTATTTGCTGCTTCGGATAGAGCATTTAAATATTTTTTTCGGATAGCAATCTCGCGGTTTAAATGCGCATTGATCTGAAAGATAGTAAATGTGTCAGAGATGCCTGTATGGATGATGCCATCAGCATATTGTCTGATAATTTTCTGTTGATGATGACTTAATGGGGTGTCAGGAAAAAGAAAGATGAGTAAAATCTCTCTTTTAAGGCACATTGATTTTATTATTACCATTTGATGGATAGCCCAGTCACAATTTATGTTGATTAGCAGGGCTGTTGCTGAATGTAGCTCTAACCAGAAGAAAAGACTGGTGGGACAATGGATTAGTTTTACATCCTGATGGAGTCTTTTTATCGGAAATAGATGGGGGGTGTTTTTCTCTCCAAGAATTATAATCTGGTGTAGTAATTTGTTGGTATGTAATTCAGGATCTCTGAGCTCAGGTACTTTTTTTGTTTCTATCCGTCTAATTAAACTTTTTAGTTTTTCATGAATCAGTTTTCGGTTGGGTGTGTTGAAGTAAATATCATCAGCCCCTTCTTTAAAAAAATGAACAACTGTATCAGAATCTGCACCAGGTGAAAAAACAAATATGGGCGTATGATGATATTCCGGGAATTGACGAGCTTTTTTTACATAGTGATCTGTTTTAAGAAGATCAGCTCTGCCAATTAAAATAATGGCATCAAACATGGAGTGTTTCAGGTAGTGCAAAAATGATTGATAATTGAAAGCTGTGGATGTAATGGTACGTTCCTTCTTTAATAGAAAGGAAATTAGTTTGTTAGAAGGGTGTGATGTATCCAGTATTAAAAAGCGGATATTCGAAATATTCATAACTTCCTTTTTTTATAAAGTTATAAAGATAGGAAGCTGAAGGCAATAAAAAAGCCGCTGTAAGGCGGCTATATTTTAATCAGTATTGATACTATTAGCCGGCAGTAGACTCATCTGGAAAAATATCAAAAACTTTGTCTAATTTCATTAAAGTTATCAAGTTCATCACCTCCTTCTGCAGGGCACAAAGCTGAAAGGTACCATTGTTTTCGCGCGCTGTTTTAAGGGCGCTAATCAACGTTCCAATACCTGTGCTATCAATGAATTTGATATTTGACAAGTTTAGAACCATTTTGGCTCCTTTGGACGATAACACTTCAGTAAGTTGTGACTTAATATCTGGTGCAACCGCGGCATTTAATCTGTTTGTTTCAGATAAATTGCCGATTATCAGTCCGTTTTGTTCCTTTAGTTCCAACATATGATATAAGTTTTAATTGTCTAAGACTTGGTTCAGCTCCTTAATGGCTTCGATACAGGTTATATTAAATATATCAATTAATTCTTTAATTTTCAACTCATTTTTATTTTGAAGGATCCATTTCTTCCGATCTTTTGGATAACTATCCAGATTTTTCCTAAGTTTCTCAAGTTCCTCAACACTTTTAATGGAAGTGTCGTTGAGGGTAATTAATTCATCTACTCGAAATTGTTTGGCAAGTAACTCTAAATTCTTAAGATCATTGTTGCCAAGATTGTTAATCCCCATTGACATAACGGATGATTTGGCCTTATGTGCAACCGCTGCAATTTTTGACCAGTCTTTATGGGCTAGCCCTTCGTCAAATCCTTCAGTGAATTCAGGTACCTGTTCAATGAAGATGGTAATCAGCTCTTTAACGATGTCGCTATTACCTTCTGAAATACTTTCTAAGTAGCTTAAGTCAATGTATCTATATTGATTAGGCATTGTTGATTGTTTTAGTAATGAGCCTGTAAAATACAAAATTAAAAACAAATCTACTCTTTTTTGCTGAAATGAGTAGATTAATCAATTATTGGTAGATGATATTTATTAGCTTTCTAAGACAATAATTGTCATTTTTTGCCACTTGAATATTTTTTTACATTTGTTCAAAATCAATATCACGATAAAAAACGTGTAACGATTAATAAGTCAAGGTTTTTACAATATCATTAATAGTTAATAGAATGAAAAAAACTGCATTTTACGAGTTTCATACATCTTGCGGTGCTAAGATGGTTCCTTTTGCCGGTTTTGAAATGCCTATCGAGTACTCTGGTATTAATAATGAGCATATGAATGTTCGCAACGGAGTAGGTGTATTTGATGTGTCGCACATGGGTGAGTTTTGGGTAAAAGGTCCTAGGGCATTAGAATTTGTGCAAAAAGTAACTTCTAATGATGCAAGTGTATTGCATGTTGGTAAGGCGCAGTATTCTTGTTTCCCTAATGGTAAAGGTGGTATTGTAGACGATTTATTGGTTTACAAATATGAAGAGGAAAAATATTTGTTAGTGGTAAATGCTTCAAATATTGAGAAAGATTGGGCCTGGTGCAATGAACAAAATACTATGGGTGCTGAATTGGAAGATGCCAGTGATGCCATTTCTCAATTAGCTATCCAGGGACCGAAGGCAGTGGAGGTTTTACAGAAATTGACAGATGTAAACTTATCTGAAATTGAATATTATTCATTTGTGACTGGTGTGTTTGCAGGCGTTGAAAATGTGATTATCTCCAATACGGGTTATACTGGTGCTGGTGGTTTTGAATTATATATGTACAATGCTGATGGTCCTAAACTATGGAAAGCTATTTTTGAAGCAGGTGAAGACTTCGGTATTTTACCAATTGGTTTGGCTGCTCGTGATACTTTACGTTTGGAAATGGGTTTCTGTTTGTACGGAAATGATATTGATGATACGACTTCACCCATTGAAGCAGGTTTAGGATGGATTACAAAATTTGTGGATCATAAATCATTCATCGATAAAGATTACATGTTGAAACTGAAAGAAGAAGGAGTGTCAAAACGTCTTCGTGGCTTCGAAATGATCGATCGCGGTATTCCCCGTAAAGATTATGAAATTGTGAATGAAAACGACGAAGTTATTGGTCGTGTTACTTCTGGTACGCAATCGCCTGTTTTAGGAAAAGGAATCGGAATGGGATACCTGAATAAAGGATATACAAAGTTTGATACGGAAATTTATATCAAGGTTCGTAATCGGAAATTGAAGGCGAAAGTCATTAAAGTGCCTTTTATTTAATTCAGCACCACTTTGCGGTTTAATATAATATAGCAATAAATACTGACGAATGTCATGCTTTTGAAATTTCAGATTCACCTTTGTTAATGACTGGTAAAAGAGAAGGTTGACTTGGGCGTAGTTGAGGTGGAAGGTGAGAGATTGACATAAGTTTTAGTGAATTGCTTACAAATTGAAAGTTATATTTTGCTGCTTTTTGTGGGGTATGAAATAGATATTTCATAATTTTAGACTCGTGATTTAAAAGCATTAATCAAAAACGTATCATAAAACAAAAAAAATGAAGAAGCATAATTTTTCAGCAGGGCCTTCTATTTTGCCTGATTCGACCATTAAAAATTCAGCTGAAGCTGTATTGAATTTTGCAGGTACTGGTTTGTCTTTATTAGAAGTATCTCACCGCGGTAAAGAGTTTGTTGCCGTTATGGATGAAGCGCAGGCTTTATTTAAAGAGTTGTTGGATATTCCGGCTGGTTACGAAGTATTGTTTCTGGGTGGTGGTGCAAGTACACAATTTTGTATGGTGCCTTATAACTTATTGGCTAAAAAGGCAGCTTATCTGAATACCGGTACCTGGGCTAACAAAGCATTGAAAGAGGCCAAAGGTTTTGGTGAAGTAGTAGAAGTAGCATCTTCAAAGGACACGCTTTATAACTATGTTCCTAAAAACTATGAGATCCCATCGGATGCTGATTATTTCCACATCACAACTAATAATACCATTTATGGTACGGAGATTAAAAAGGATTTGGATGTAAATGTACCTTTGGTAGCTGATATGTCATCTGATATTTTCTCACGTCCTGTGGATATTTCTAAATATACATTGATTTACGGTGGCGCGCAAAAGAACCTGGCACCAGCGGGTGTTACTTTTGTGATTGTAAAGAAAGATGCACTTGGTAAAATGGATCGTCACATCCCAACTATGTTGGATTATCGTACTCATGTTGATGGTGGATCAATGTTTAATACACCTCCTGTATTTCCAATTTTCTCAGCTTTGCAAACATTAAAGTGGTTGAAAGAGATGGGTGGTGTTTCTGCCATGGAGAAAATCAATATTGATAAAGCTGATTTGCTTTATAATGAGATTGATCGTAACAAAATGTTTAAAGCAACGGTTGCTGATCAGGAAGATCGCTCTTTGATGAACATCTGTTTCGTCATGAATGATGAGTACAAGGAATTGGAGAAAGATTTCTTCGACCTGGCTACTTCTAAAGGAATGAGTGGAATCAAAGGACACCGTTCTGTTGGTGGATTCCGTGCTTCTACATATAATGCCATGCCAAAAGAAAGTATTCAGGCTATGGTAGACTGTATGAAAGAATTTTCAGCTAAATATTAAAAATCCGTATATTTTTATCTGTAGTAGGCCCCTCTCGGGGCTTACTTTTTTCACACCAAAAAAAATCACCGAATATGAAAAAAGTATTGGTTGCTACTGAAAAACCATTTGCAAAAGCAGCTGTTGATCAAATTGAAAAGATCGTAAAAGAAGCTGGTTACGAATTTGCTTTACTTGAGAAATATACAGATAAAGCTCAATTGCTTGATGCCGTTAAGGATGCCCACGCTATGATTGTGCGTTCTGATAAAGTGACACGCGAAGTAATTGAGGCAGCTCCTGAATTGAAAATCGTGGTACGTGCTGGTGCCGGATATGACAATTTGGATTTGGAAGCCTGTACAGAAAAAGGTATCGTTGCGATGAATACACCAGGCCAGAACTCAAATGCTGTAGCTGAGTTGGTACTAGGGATGATGGTTTTCATGGCTCGTAATAGCTATAATGGTTCAGCCGGTGTTGAATTGCGAGGCAAAATGCTTGGTATTCATGCCTATGGTAATGTAGGGCATTATGTAGCTGAAATTGCTAAAGGATTCGGTATGGAGATTTATGCATTCGATCCGTTTGTGGCTGATGAAGTTATTACGGCAGCTGGTATCACTCCTGTTAAGAGTGTTGAGGAGTTGTACAAAACATGTCAGTACATCTCCTTGCACATTCCGGCTAATGATAAAACGAAGAAGTCCATCAATTACGATTTGTTGAATTTGATGCCTAAGGGAGCTGTGTTGGTGAATACGGCTCGTAAGGAGGTGATTAACGAGGAGGAAATTTTGAAAGTAATGGCTGATCGTCCGGATTTCAAATACATCTCTGATATTGCACCTGATTGTAAAGCAGAATTTGAGACGAAATTTGAAGGACGTTTCTTATTTACACCAAAGAAAATGGGTGCTCAAACTGCGGAGGCAAATATTAATGCCGGAGTAGCTGGAGCCAATCAGATACATGGATTCTTCGCCAATGGCGATGAAACCTTCAGAGTGAATAAATAATTAGTATTAATCCTTATTTTAGTATAACAAAATGGCTATTGTAAAACCGTTTAAAGGACTTAGACCTCCTAAAGAAGTAGCTAAAGATTTGGCTTGTTTACCATATGATGTGATGAACAGTGCGGAAGCTGCTGAAATGGCCAAAGGCAAAGAGTGTTCTTTGTTGCACATCACCAGAGCGGAGATTGATTGTCCGGCTGGTACAGATATTCATTCTGAAATTGTTTATAACAAGTCGGTTGAGAACTTGATGGCATTTCAGGATAAAGGTTTTTTAGTGCAGGATAATGAAGCTAAGTTTTACATCTACGCGCAAACCATGGACGGACGTACGCAATACGGTATTGTTGGTGGTGCTGCTTGTGAAGATTATAACAATGGCATTATTAAAAAGCATGAGTTGACACGTCCGGATAAAGAAGAAGATCGCATGATCTTGACACGTTATCTGAATGCCAACATTGAGCCTGTATTCTTTTCATACAAAGCGGTACCTGAAATTGATGAGATCGTAGAGAATATCGTTAAAAACCAGGAAGCAGATTATGATTTTGTAGCTGAAGATGGTTTTGGACATCACTTGTGGCCTGTAAATGATCCAGCTATTAATGCGCGTTTAGAGGAGCTTTTTGCAACTAAGGTGCCAGCTACCTATGTAGCCGACGGTCACCACCGTACTGCTGCAGCAGCTCGTATTGGTGAAGAGAAAAAAGCACAAAACCCAAATCATACAGGTGATGAAGAATACAACTTCTTCATGGCTGTTCACTTCCCGGATAATCAATTGAAAATTATTGATTATAACCGTGCAGTAAAAGACTTGAATGGATTGAATCCTGATGAGTTGTTGGCGAAATTGAAAGTTGTTTTTGACGTAGCTTGCATGGGTGAAGAGGAATATCGTCCGTCCCAATTGCACGAATTCAGCATGTACCTGGAAGGAAAATGGTACAAGTTGAATGCAAAAGAAGGTACTTATAATGATAATGATCCTATTGGCGTATTGGATGTAACTATTCTTTCTGATCATGTTTTAAATAAAATGTTGGGAATCGAAGATTTACGTCGTTCAACGCGTATTGATTTTATTGGTGGAATCCGTGGTTTAGGCGAGTTGAAAAAGCGTGTTGATGGTGGTGGTATGAAAGTAGCTTTTGCTTTGTATCCGGTTTCTATGCAACAGCTGATCGACATTGCTGATACCGGTAACATCATGCCTCCGAAAACAACTTGGTTTGAACCTAAGTTGCGTTCTGGATTAGCTATTCACAAATTAGACTAGAGAAATAGCTTACAAAATAAATAGAAGCTCTCTTCAATGTGAAGGGAGCTTTTTTTGTACATCCAAGGCTGATGTGTAACTTTGTATCAAAATAGAATTGAAGATGTCAATAAAAGAGAATTTAATTCATATAAAGGCACAAATCGGAGAAAAGGCCACTCTGGTGGCAGTGTCAAAAACTAAGCCCAATGAAGATATCATGGAAGCCTATGAAGCTGGTCAGAGAATCTTTGGCGAGAATAAAGTGCAAGAGTTGGCAGCCAAGTATGAAAGTTTGCCCAAAGATATTGAGTGGCATATGATTGGTCATCTCCAGAGTAACAAAGTGAAATATATTGCGCCATTTGTACAACTGCTCCATGGTGTTGATTCTGAGAAGTTATTGAAAGTGGTACATAAAGAAGGGGTAAAGTGTGATCGTAAAATCCCTTGTTTATTGCAAGTGCACATTGCCGAAGAAGAGACAAAGTTTGGTTTCTCAGAAGATGAGTTAGTTCAATTGTTAACTGATGAATTAATTGAATCTGTTTCCCACGTTGATATTTGCGGTTTGATGGGAATGGCAACTAATACTGATGATGAAGGGCAAATACGGAAAGAATTTGGTCATTTGAAGCTTATTTTTAAAAATTTAAAGAAAACGGTTTTCACCAATCAGGAAAGCTTCAAGGAGATCAGTATGGGGATGTCGGGCGATTTTGAGATAGCGATGGAGGAAGGCAGTACCATGGTACGTGTAGGGAGTTCAATCTTTGGTTATCGAAATTATCACTAGTCGCACTTTATTCACCGGCTGACTATTTGTGGTCATTAAAAGTTACCTGGTGAATAAAGGTAGCTGTAAAAAAACAGAGGAGCAGTTTCTACTCTGACAGATTTGGTTATATTTGTTCTTTGTCTAAAAAACTGAAAAAAATAGCATTCAATGGCAAATCTAGAGACAAAATATCTGGGATTAAATCTTAAAAATCCAATTGTTGTTAGTAGTTCAGGATTAACCAATAGTGTTGAGAAAATCGGAAAACTGGTGGAAGCAGGAGCCGGTGCAGTTGTTCTCAAATCACTGTTCGAAGAGCAAATTAATCATGAAGTAAATAATGTCATTTATAAAGGTGAGGGATTTGATTACCCGGAAGCTTTAGACTACGTGAAAGGTTATACCCGTGATAATTCAGTGAATGAATATCTCAAGTTAATCAAGGAGACAAAAGCGAAATATGATATTCCGGTGATCGCCAGTATTAATTGTTATTCGGCAGATGAGTGGGTGGATTTTGCCCGGCAAATAGAAGCCTCTGGCGCGGATGCATTGGAATTGAATGTATTTATTGTTAATACAGATAAGAACAGTGAAGCAGGCGATTACGAGAAGATCTATTACGAAGTGTTAAATAATGTAAGTCAGATTATCAGTATTCCTGTTTCTATTAAATTGGGCTTGTATTTCTCCAATTTAGTGAGTGTTGTCAATAAAATATCTGTCTCCGGTGCTAAAGGAGTGGTGATGTTTAATCGTTTCTATGAGCCTGATATTGATATTGATAAGCTGTCACTGACATCGGCTGAGGTTTTTAGTTCACCAGCTGATATGAGAAGGACTTTGCGCTGGGTAGCTATTGTATCTGAGAAAATTCAGAATATCGATATTTCAGCTTCTACTGGGGTGCACAATGGAGAAGGAGTGATTAAGCAGTTGTTGGCTGGTGCAACCACGGTTCAGGTTTGCTCGGCCATATATAAGGGCGGAGCGAAGGTCGTGACTGAAATGGTTCAGAAACTGGAAAGCTGGATGGATGACAAAGGCTTTAAATCGGTGGAAGAATTTAGGGGCAGTATGAATTATGGTAAAATAGGTGATCCGCATCTTTATGAGCGCGCACAGTTCATGAGATACTTTTCATCTCACGAATAATCAGATGGTTTTAACAGTACAGAACCTCAATTCATCAAATGAATTGAGGTTTTTTTGTGTTATTGTTTAAATATTTTGTGCAGAAAGATGAAATCATTACATTTTATTTGATATTTTTATAGTAATTTTCCATTTTGGAACTTTATTAGTGTAGCAATCAGTAAAAATAAATATTTCATCATGAGAAGTATAATGACCAAACCCTTCTATTATTTTTTAGCACTCGCAGCCGGTTCATTTTTGTTTAATGCTTGTGTATCTGATGGCAAGAAAAAGCAAAGTAGCGATGAAGATAAGATAATAGAATCAGCAAAGGTAGATGAAAAATTGGTAGGCGATTTTAATAAATCAAAACTGATTTTCTATTCATTACCTTCGCCCTTGGAAACAGCCATGTTGATTAAACGTGCCGGAGCTACCTATAATGAAGACTTATTGAATCCCATTGATAATGTAAATAATTATACCACCAATCGACAGATGGCCTTGAATTTAGGGATCTATTCTGCTGATTTGAGTTATACCAGTTTGTTTGATCAAACCCAAAGCTCTATCCGTTATATGGCCAATACTAAAAAATTGGCTGAGGGCTTGGGTATCATTAATGCGATTGATGAAAATACCTTGCGTAAGTTAGAGGAGAATATGAATAACCGGGATATGGTCCTGGACATAATCTCTGAAACATTCATGACTTCTAATGCTTACCTGACAGAAAATGATCGTCCAACAATAGCGGTGATGGTATTGGTTGGTGGATGGATGGAAGGTCTTTACCTGGCTACTCGTTTAACCAATGGTTCGCTTGAAAATAATAAGCGGTTGATTGATCGTATTGTGTATCAGAAATTGAGTTTATATACGGTTATCAATTTATTGGAAGATTATAAAGACAATGCTGATATTCAGTACTTGCTGACAAAGATGAACGAGCTAAAAGTAATCTTTGATCAGGTAAAGATTGTCAATACTTCTAAGGTGGAAGCTGAGACAAATGCAGAAGAGAAGGTAACAACTATTAAAGCCGATTCTGAAACGTATATTTCTAAAGATGTTTTTGAAAAGTTATTAGAGAAAGTAGAAGAGATCAGAGGTGAGTTCACTGCGTGATTTATAAACCAGCCAAACCCCTTAGATCATGCGATTTTATAAAACTACAATTTTATTATTCATTACTTTTAGTATACAGGCACAATGTTTTAGTTTTGCTCGTAATGCATGTAAAAGTAATCTTGGAGATTTTGTACATGATGGTAATTATAATGCCACCATGTTGCAGAAAGGTGAAAAAGCTGAGCTATACAAGACGTTTTTTGAAGGACAAAAATATCGTTTGGCCATCTGTAAAATAAAAGATTTACCACCGATTCATTTTAAAATCACGGATCAGAACGGACGCGTCTTTTATGATAATAAAGATCATGACTTTGCACTTACTTGGGATTTTCAGGTGGAAAGTACACAGATGCTCATTGTTGAGATGAAAGTGTTGGAGCAGAGAGGTCCGAATGATGATATAGTATCTGGCTGTGTAGCTGTGTTGTTTGGCATTGATACCGGTAAAAAGAAAAGAAAGTAAAATTATACAGGTATAAAAAAGGCCCGAGCAATCAGGCCTTTTTTTTTATGATCATTTATTTGTTTTTACTGTTTGATGTATGGTTTTAGGTAATTGCCGGTATGAGACAATTCGCATTTGATTAAATCTTCAGGTGTTCCTTCAAATACAACGTGTCCGCCTTCGGATCCTCCTTCAGGTCCCAAGTCGACAATCCAATCAGCTGATTTGATAATTTCCATGTTGTGTTCCACAATCAGCAGAGAATGGCCTTTTTTTACCAACGCGTTAAAAGCATCCAGTAGTTTACGGATGTCATGAAAATGCAAGCCAGTAGTTGGTTCATCAAAAATAAACAGGATGGGAGAACTCTTTTCGTTAGCCAGAAAGGATGCCAGTTTCACACGTTGACTTTCGCCACCACTCAATGTACTCGATGATTGGCCCAGTTTGATATATCCTAAACCTACATCGGCTAATGGTTTTAAGCGTTTAACGATTCGTTTTTCAGTTGTATTGGGTGATTGTAAGAAGAATTCGATAGACTCGTCTACCGTCATCTCCAGGATGTCGTAAACATTCTTACCTTGATATCTTACCTCCAGGACATCATCCTTAAAACGTTTGCCATGGCAACTTTCACAAACCAGAACAATGTCGGCCATGAATTGCATCTCAACCTTAATCGTTCCTTCTCCCTGGCATTCGTCACACCTACCGCCATCAATATTAAATGAGAAGTGAGAAGGTTTAAAACCACTGTTTTTAGCTGACTGTTGATCGGCTAATAACTTTCTGATTTCGTCGTAGGCTTTTAAATAAGTAGCCGGGTTGGAGCGAGAACTTTTTCCAATAGGATTCTGATCAACAAATTCAGTATCTGTTATTTTATTTACTGATCCCTGCAGCATATCAAATGAACCCGTTTTATCTGCATAACCTCCCAGTCGTTTTTTGATGGCGGGGTACAAAATCTTTTTAACGAGTGAGGATTTGCCTGATCCCGATACGCCAGTTACCACCGTCATGATATTAAGTGGGAATTTGACGCTGATGTTTTTCAGGTTATTCTCACAAGCTCCGGTTAATTGAATGTATTCATTAAATTTGCGCCGTACCTCAGGAATGGTAATTTGTTCGGTGCCATTCAGGTATTTAGTAGTCAAACTATCTTCAGAGGCCTCCAGGGATCGGAAATCACCTTGAAAGACAACTTCGCCACCTAATCGGCCGGCTCCCGGCCCAATGTCAATAATCTTATCTGAAGCGCGAATGATGTCTTCATCATGCTCTACTACAATTACTGTATTGCCAATGTGTTTAAGATTTTTGAGTACTTTGATCAATAGGTGTGTGTCACGTGAATGGAGGCCAATGCTTGGTTCATCGAGGATGTAAAGTGATCCAACTAAACTGCTTCCCAGACTTGTTGCCAGGTTTATGCGTTGGCTTTCTCCTCCTGAAAGGGAAGAGGAGAGGCGATTTAATGTGAGATAGCCTAAACCGACATCGCAAAGGAATTGTAATCTGACCTGGATTTCCTTTAATAGTCGACCGGCAACTTTTGTGTCATGATCATCAATGTGAATCTCGTTAAAGAAGTCGCTGAGATCAGCAATTGGAACATTCACTAACTCGCTGATGCATTTCCCATTAATCTTTACCCAGGTAGCCTCCTTTTTTAAGCGTGTTCCTTTGCACTCCGGGCAAGTAGTTTTTCCACGATAACGAGACAACATCACGCGATATTGGATCTTATATTGTTTTTCCTCAACATATTTGAAGAAGGTATCTAATCCTTCAAAATGGCGATTCCCGGTCCAGAGTAGTTGCCTTTCGTCAGGTGTCAGCTCGAAATAAGGTTTATGAACGGGAAAATCGAAGCGATGTGCATTGTTAATTAATTGCTCCTTCCATTCGCCCATTTTATCGCCTTTCCAGCAGGCAATAGTATCTTCAAATACGGATAAGCCTTTGTTGGGGATTACCAAGTCTTCATCGATGCCAATGATATTTCCAAAACCTTCGCAACGGGGACAGGCTCCCACTGGATTATTAAAGGTAAACATGTGTTCTGAAGGCTCTTCGAATTCAATGCCATCAGCTTCAAATTTATTGGAGAACAGAAAAGATTTCACATCCTCTTTTTGGAAAACTTTAATAATGCATTCACCTTTGCCTTCATAAAATGCGGTCTGCACAGAATCGGCTAAACGACTTAGTGTATCTTCATCCTGACTGGCCGATAAGCGATCGATTACCAAATTAATAATACCACAGTCAGACGATTCTTCCCGGGCTAATAAATCATCAATTCGGAAAAAATCATTGTTCATTTCCACTCTACTGAATCCTTGTTTCAGTAATATGTCCAGATGGATTTTGCATGATCGATCTGAGCTTAAAATGATGGGAGCAACAACAGCTAGTTTTGTTCCCTCTTCAAGTTGAGATACAAAATCAACCACATCACCCACATGGTGGCGTTTTACTTCTGTTTGGCTGATGGGGGAGATGGTTTTCCCAATGCGGGCATACAATAATTTCAAGTAATCGTATACTTCGGTGCTGGTACCAACTGTGGATCGGGGATTTCTGGTATTTACTTTTTGTTCGATGGCGATGGCAGGTGGAATACCTTTTATGAAATCCACATCGGGTTTATCCAATCGGCCTAAAAATTGGCGGGCATAGGAGCTGAGGCTTTCTACATACCTTCGTTGTCCTTCAGCATATAACGTATCAAATGCCAGCGAGCTTTTTCCCGAACCAGAAACGCCTGTTACGACAATAAATTCATTTCGAGGAATCTCTAAATCTATGTTTTTCAGGTTGTGAACCCGAGCTCCCTTTATTTTTATAGCCTTTTCCTGCATGTTTGTACTTCCATCGATTAAACAAAACGTAGCAAAGATATAATATCTGAACGATAGTAGGGAAACAAACTTGAAGGTTCAAGGTTTGATAGACCTGTTACATTGTCGGCTTTGAATTCTTTCATTATAACTGAGGCTCAAGGAAAATTTCTTTATGGAAGTGTGAGTGTTCATGATGAATTTGAGCTTTTTGCATCTATCTGCAAAATGTTAAGGATTGCAAAAATTTGTTTTTTTCATGATATTTTCTTTCTTTTACGGTGAAAATGATTTGTAAACTTCAAAATTAAAATGCCTATAGAGACAATTCTACTCTGAACAAATTTTATTGGTGTTATGAGTAAGCTGAGCATGTATTCCGATGAATGCCTCATTGAAGAATTTATTGGTGGGCGATCTGTAGCGATTGATGTATTGATTGATAGGCATAAAAACAAAATTTTTTCCTATATACTTGTATGTGTGAAACAGCAGGAATTAGCTGAAGATATTTTTCAAGAGGCTTTTATTCGTGTTGTTAAAACCCTAAAACAGGGTAGGTATCAGGATAATGGTAAATTTTCTTCTTGGGTAATGCGTATTGGTCACAATTTAATCATTGATCATTACCGCAGGCAGAAAAACCAATCCACCATTTCTAATGATAACTACGATTACGATCTTTTTAATTCGGTAAAGCTAGCAGATGATTGCGTTGAGCAGAAGATCATTTACAATCAGGTGTTACAAGATGTGGCCAAGCTGGTGAAATTGCTTCCAGATAATCAGCGTGAAGTAGTTGAAATGCGTCATTATATGGATCTAAGTTTCAAGGAAATTGCTGAAGAGACAGGGGTGAGTATTAATACAGCGTTAGGAAGGATGCGCTATGCTTTGATTAATCTTCGCCGGTTGATGGAAGAGCATAATCTTTCGCTGACATTAGCTTAAGTACTCAGGCAATATTTTTATTGGCTCGACGTTTTAGTGATATAAATCATCAAAGCGTTGCCTATGAACAGTATGTCTACTCAAGAACTTATATTAATGGAACAAGAAGCTTCATGGTGGCTTTCAGTATATGAGAATATACCGGATGAAGTATTTACGTACGCAGATGTAAAACCATCGGAGTTAGTAGTTCATAAAATCAAGGGTTTTAGTAAAGCATTAAGAACATTTACTTTTCTAAATCATTCCGAAAGTTTGCTGATCAATTAGATTGTTAGAGTGAATTTAATTTGAAAAATGGGAATTAGGGCGTCAATGTTTGAAGCCTTAATTCTCATTTTTTGATATCAACGCGGTAATAATTTTGGAGTTTTTGTGAATAGATTAATCGTAGAATGTTTTTTCGAAACTCTGAAAAGTTCCTTTTTTAAGTATTTTACGTATCCAAACAGCTTTTAAAAAACCGGCGCCGTACCCTATCAGTTGAAACAGAGACGCCCAAATGCTTAGCCATGCTACTTTGAAGTCTTTCATCCGGCTAAATGCATCAACAAATATTAACACCATAAAACCTACAAAAGGGACCCAAAACCACGGCCAGATATATATGGCCATCACGAGCAAGAGTGGGTATCCTATTGTAAAAAGAGATGGTAGCATGTGAATCAATTTTAAGGTGCCTGGATGTTTAATGGATAATTCGATTCGCGCGACTCCTGAATTAAAGACTTGTTTGAAAAAAGATTTAAAACGGGTCCGGCGTTTATGGTAAACAAATGCTTCGGGAATTAAACCTACTTTTATTCCGGATTCAACAGCACGCATGCTAAAATCTAAGTCTTCGCCGAAGCGCATATCGGCAAATCCTTTTAAACGTTCAAAATGATCACGCCTAATACCCAGGTTAAAGCTTCTCGGGTAAAACTTATCCATTTGTTTTTTGCCACCTCTGATTCCTCCGGTTGTAATGATGGAGGTCATGGAGTAGCTAATGGCTTTTTGAATGGGTGTGAAGAATGAATGGGCCCTATCCGGTCCGCCAAAACAATCCATTGGATTATTAGCCAGATGATTATTTACTTTTTCTAAATAATCCGTCGGAATGATGCAATCTGAATCAAAGAAAATAAGAATTTCTCCCAGTGCATGAGCGGCACCAAAGTTTCTGGCTGGCCCTGGACCCTGGTTAATCTGGGTGTGATATTTTAAATCCAATTCCGCATAATAATGCTGAATCTCTTTTTTGCAAGTGATTTGAGAACCATCTTCAACAATGATTACTTCAAAATTCTCTTTAGTTGATTGCATCGTCAGAGAATCCAGAAGTTCCACAATTTCTTCCGGTCGATTAAAGATGGGAATGATAACAGAAAATCGCATTGGTAATTGATTTGTCACCAAAGATAATAATTATAACATTCTCTTGGGTGACAGAAAGCGGGGAAACGATCACTTCTCTTTTGATATTTGCCTAAAGAGAGGTGGTAAGTATTTGATTATTCCCGTGTTAATATCATCATGGGATCACCCAGAATATTAGAATAAATAGGGCGGTAGCGGTTAATATCGTAGAATTTTGACACATTTACCCGTTTGGTGCTTTGGCCTTGGGCATCTTTTTTAACAGCATCGATAGATACGTAAGTATATTTTCCATCATTAATAGCTACCATTTTACCTGATTCGCCTTTAATAATTAAATCCAAAGCGAGATTCGCATAAGCAGTCGGTACAATGGAATCCAATGCATCTGGTTCGCCGGAGCGGACCAGGTAGCCTAATTTTTGATTCACAATATTAATGGTTTTGCCATTGTTGAATTTCGGAGAGAGTTCCTTTAGTTGGTTACCAATTATTTCACCAATGCCACCAAGCTTTTTATGACCAAAGGCATCTTTCTCATTACTGGAGTATACAATGTCTCCACCATCAAAGGTGGCTCCTTCTGAAACCAAGACAACAGCATATTTACTTGGGTTATTGTTGCGATCTTCCACCATTAAGGCGGTCAACTGCTCTATGTTGAAGGTGTGTTCTGGAATCACACACCGATCGGCTGCTCCACCCACCGTTGGAAGTAAAGCTGAGAAGCCGGCGTTTCTGCCAAATACCTCCAGTACCAGGAAGCGCTCATGCGAACCTGCACAGGTTCGCAGGGCATGTGTCAATTCGATAGTACGCGTAATGCAGGTGCTGAACCCGATGCAATATTCAGTTCCGGGAACGTCACCATCCATGGTTTTGGGAATGCCTATCAGTTTAATGCCAGCTTGATGCAGTCGCACGGCATAACTTAATGTGTCATCGCCACCAATGGGAATTAAATAATCAATGCCCATGTAATTGAGATTGGCAACAGCATCTTCTGTTAAATCGTTATACGATTCTTTGTATTTGTCAATCAGATGATCCGGTACTTCTTCCAGGGTCACTTTATCTGCTTTAGTGCGGCTGGAATGTAAAAAAGTACCACCGGTTCGGCCTAAACGATTGACAAGGGCTTCGTTTAAAACAATACAGTAATCCTGATCGTCTTTTGGTTTGGATGGATTGATAGAGATCACACCTTTCCAGCCATTTTTAATGCCAATTACCTGATAGCCTTCTCGTAAGGCTCTTATGGTGACTGCTCTAATAGCAGGGTTGAGTCCGGGAACATCGCCACCGCCAGTTAAAATGCCAATGGTTTTAGGATTATTTTTTTTATTACTCATGGTTGTAGGTTTTATTTTGTAGTTGGAATAGGGAGTTAGCTGTCATCTTTTGGTATAATTGTATAGGTACTTACCAAATTTAATTAATTTTCATGATATATGACATGTTTATGAAGGAATTATAAATAAGTTATATGGGTAATGTTAAGTAGGAATGATAAATTGTTATTCTTCTATAAATAAACGGTATAAATTAGTTGATAATTGTAAATTATCAGAGGGTATTTTTTCTATTTTGAAAAAATATCATCAAATTTGCATGTCTTTTTTCAGAGAACTACAATCTGAAATTTTGTTAGAGAAAGTAACCCAAGATTGAAAATATAAACGTGTAAGACAGATGATTAAGAGTGCGCTTCAAATTGCAAGAGAAAACTATGTTCCTAAAATGCCTAAGTCATTACAGGGAACTGTTAAAGTTGTTGAAGGAAAGAAAACTGAATCAGTAGCTGATCAGGCCGAGATTGAAAAAATGTTTCCGCATACATATGGTATGCCCGTACTAAGTTTCGAGGCCGGTGCTGCTGCGGATAAACCAGCTATGAATGTAGGTGTGATTTTGTCAGGTGGTCAGGCGCCAGGTGGTCACAATGTTATTTCAGGTTTGTTTGATGGTTTGAAAAAGTTAAATCCTGAAAATAAATTATATGGTTTTCTAGGTGGTCCTGGTGGATTGGTTGATAATCAATACATCGAATTAACTGCTGATTTGGTTGATCATTATCGCAATACAGGTGGTTTTGATATCATCGGGTCTGGTCGTACTAAACTGGAAGAAGAAGAGCAATACGAGCAGGGATTAGCTAATTGTAAGGCTTTAAATATTACTGCTTTGGTGATTATTGGTGGTGATGATTCTAATACCAATGCTTGTGTGTTGGCTGAATACTACAAAAATAAAGAAGCCGAAATGCAGGTGATTGGGGTGCCTAAAACCATTGATGGTGACCTTAAAAATGAAATGATTGAAACATCATTTGGTTTTGATACGGCTTGTAAAGTATACAGTGAGTTGATTGGTAATATTCAGCGGGATGCCAATTCGGCTAAAAAATATTGGCACTTTATTAAATTAATGGGCCGTTCTGCTTCTCATATCGGATTGGAATGTGCCTTGCAAACCCAGCCAAACGTCACTATCATCTCAGAAGAGGTTGAAGCTAAGCAGCAAACGTTGGATGATGTAATTACTTATGTGGCTAATGTTGTAGCTAAACGTGCTGAGAATGGTGATAACTTTGGAACGGTGTTGATTCCGGAAGGATTGGTTGAGTTTATTCCAGCGATGAAAAAGCTGATTTCTGAGCTGAATGATATGTTGGCGCACAATGAAGAGGCTGTCAATAAATTGGAAAGCAATAAAGAAAAGAGGGAGTTCGTAGCTGAAAAGTTGTCGGATGAATCGCGTGAAGTATTTGTTTCATTACCCAACTCAATTGCTAATCAGTTGATGTTGGATCGTGATCCACATGGTAATGTTCAAGTGTCTTTGATTGAAACCGAGAAGTTATTGATCGACATGGTGAAAGCTAAGTTGAAAAAGATGAAGAAGGCCGGTGATTTCAAAGGGAAATTCAAAGGACAGCCTCATTTCTTTGGTTATGAAGGACGTTGTGCCGCTCCATCTAACTTCGATGCCGATTACTGTTACTCTTTAGGATGTACAGCTTCTATGTTAATTGGTGAAGGAAAGACTGGGTATATGGCATCAGTGCGTAACCTGACAGCTTCTGCCGATGAGTGGATTGCCGGTGGTGTGCCTGTTACTATGATGATGAACATGGAACGTCGTCACGGTCAAATGAAAGCAGTGATTCAAAAAGCATTGGTAAAATTAAATGATGCACCATTCCAGAAGTATGCAGATAATCGCGAAGAGTGGGCCATCAATACCCAGTATATTTATCCGGGACCAATTCAGTATTTCGGTCCAACTGAAGTGTGTGATTTAACCACTAAGACGTTAAAATACGAGCAAGGAAAATAAGAACAATAAGAATAACACTTTTATTGACACCCGTAACAGTTTGTTACGGGTTTTTTTATATTTTCGTGCAATAATATATTTAAGTATTCAATTTCCTATTTTACTGAATTATGTCAAAAATTGTAACGCTGTCTGAGGCTGCATCCATTGCGCTGCATGCCATGGTGTTGATTGCCCGAACAGATGAAAAGTTGAACGTTGGTAAGATTTCTGATTTTATCGATAGTTCTAAGCATCATGTGGCAAAAGTGATGCAGCGATTGGCCAAAGAAAACTTTGTGGCTTCCAACCGAGGTCCCAGTGGTGGTTTTGTGCTGAAACAAGATCCTGATGATATTACGCTTTTAGCTATTTATGAGGCTATTGAAGGGAAGATTACAATCCAGAATTGTCCGGGAGATAAGCCTAAATGCCCTTTTGGAGGGTGCTTGTTGGGCGATTTATCTCACAACATGACCAAAGAGTTTATGGAATACATGGAAAGTCATACATTGGCACAATATCTCTAGCTGGTGATCGTATCCGGTTTTCTTATCTTTTTTATTTCTGTATCCAGCGGTTGTTGTGTTTAACCATCACATTGCTTTGCATCAATATTCTCTCCAGTTGTTTGATTTTAGCAGATGAGCAGTAGAGCGAAAGCTGTTGTTCTTTCATGTTCTTCTCAGCGAAAAATATAGCTGTAAAGGTATAAGCATATAATTCATTGGTGAACTCAACGTATAAAATATTTTTCAGATTGATGCTCCGATAGCGTTTCGAAAACCAATTGGGTTGGATGATCAAAAATCCATCTATTGTTTTAATACGATGCCCTTTAACACTTGCGTATAAACTACCGGCCATGATATAAACTAACATGCTAATCAATAGGTTGAGATTGTGTATGGCTGTGGCCTTTAACATGACCGGAACGGCCAGCCAATAGATGATAGAAATGAAGAAGATTGGAATACTAATTCGCCAGGAGGGCTTTATTTGGATCTGAGCTGGCATCATCTTATAGGTAGAAGCTGAAATAGTGTTCGAATGCAGAAAGGACTGAGGTGGTTGGTAGCCGCGCGCTATTTTGTTGATCGGATCTTGATTTAATAAGCGGCACATTTCCAGGTAGAGCTCTGGTAAGGTCTGGCTGAAGTGTTGGGGATCTTCAAAAAAATGCTCTACCGCCACCGAAAAGAATTCTCGAATATTGGTACCTCCATAAGCTCTGAAAGCATCCGATTGAGCATTTTTCAATTTTAGGAATTCACTAAAAGCCGTCTTTTGAAAATGTTCCATGAGTCGACGCAGGTAATATTTTCTGCCCTGCGATAAGAAAATAGCTAAGTCTAAAGCATGTGCCATTTCGTGTAAGCCCAGATTGATACGATCCGTTGGATTGGCATAGCCCAGTTCAAAATATTTCCAGGAAAGCAGGATGGATCCATGTTGGTTAACTTCGCCTTTGTGATAATGTTTCGTCAGCTTGTTGTAATAGATGTCATCGAAGACAATTATTTTTTTGAAGAAACCAAAATGGACACGTGGTAGTCCAAAGGTGAGTTGAACTGCTGATGCTGATATTAGTATTTTCTTGCGTTTATCAATGGTTTTATTTTCAGGGGAAATCCACTTGATTTGACGCATGAATTGCAAAGTGCGCAAAATGAAATCATTTTTAAGAGAAGCAGGAAGTTGTTGGAAGTAGTGAAATTCTTCTCCCAGCAGTTGGGCAGCCATCTTCCAGTTCGGTGGCTTTACCGGTTGCTTTTTAGAACCTATTTCTGATTGTTGGTACTTTTTATATTCAATGAGGATGATAATACCACCAAGACACATTCCGAAAATAAAGGCAAGAAGACCAATCATTATTAATCATTGAATAGATGAATGGTGTGGCATGCAATAAGTCCTGCTGTTTCTGTGCGTAAGCGGCTTTCGCCAAGCGATACCGGTGTAAAGCCCAGAGCAGTGGCGTCTGATACTTCTTGTTCCGAAAAATCACCCTCAGGACCAATACAAACTAACGCATTTGTGCCTGATTGGTAACAATTCTTTAGCGGATTTTTACTACTGGAATGACAGTGGGCAATAAATGGTTTATATTCCCCAGTGTTTTTAATGAAGTTTTTAAAAGGTGTAAGGGCATTAATTTTAGGTAAGTGTGCTTTAAGTGATTGTTTCATGGCAGCAACCACGACTTTCTCAATGCGTTCGGGTCTTACTTTTTTTCGTTCAGAATGATTGCATTGGAGTGGGGTGATTTCATCGACACCAAGTTCAACAGCTTTTTCCAATAACCACTCAAATCGATCTGAGCTTTTGGTTGGTGCTACTGCCAGATGTAATTTGAATGATCGTTCATTTTCAGTTGCTTGAGTTATTAGTGCTAATTCGCATCGTTTGGGATGAGCAGAAATAATTTTACATTCGAAAAAACTTCCTTTCCCATTTGTAACAGTAATGATGTCATCCAATTTGTGTCTTAAAACATTGATGCAGTGTTTGCTTTCTGCTTCATTTAATAGTCCGTTTCCGGAAAACTGAGGATCGTAAAAGAGCTCCAT
Source organism: Marinilabiliaceae bacterium (assembly GCA_016342595.1). GTDB lineage: Bacteria > Bacteroidota > Bacteroidia > Bacteroidales > Marinilabiliaceae > JAEINY01. Next base: position 14,317 of record JAEINY010000033.1, on the reverse strand, counting down.
TAATGCAATTTTTTATCATGCAAAGATATAAAAAAGCTCTTCTATTAGTCGTGTTAAAACACTCAAAATAGTCGCATTATTACCATGTTTGTTGAGGAACGGCGGTAGGTATAACTATTTTACACGGTAAATGGATTATGAACTCAGCTCCTTTCCCTGGTTCAGAATGAAGTGTGATGGTTCCACCCAATAACTGAACAATGCTTTTGGTAATCGATAATCCTAGTCCCGTACCACCATGTTTTTTGACGGTGGATTCATCAATTTGCCGGAATCGGTCAAATATAATTTGCTGATCCTTTTTTGAAATACCGGGACCGGTGTCTTTTACTGATAATTGTATATGGTAGTGATTAAGAATTGTATAGTCGATGTCTACAAAACCGTTTTCAGTGAATTTAATAGCATTAGAAAGCAGATTGAGCATAACCTGGTATAGTCGCACCGAATCAGAGTGAATAAAAAACTGTTGATCTTTGATCTCCTTTAGGATTCGGATGTTGATATTTTTTTTGTGTGTTTTCACCAGGCTATTGCCAATCCCCTTTAATTCAGTGAGCATTTCATGAATGTCGAATGCTTCAGTGTTAATAGTCATTTCGCCCGATTCAATTTTGCTGATGTCAATGATGTCATTAATCAGGCTAAGAAGATTTTCACCACTACTATTAATTAAATTTAAATAGTCCTGCTGCTCCTTAGGATTCAAATTACCCTCGGTCAATAGATCAGTGAATCCTAAAATAGCGTTCATTGGAGTGCGGATTTCATGCGACATGTTGGCCAAAAAAGAAGACTTCAGGCGATCGCTTTCTTCAGCTTTTTCTTTTGCCTGTTTCAATTGATCTTCAAATTCTTTTTGGGTTGAAATGTTAATCATCGTTCCGGTTAATCGGGCAGGTACACCGTTTTCCAGTGAAGTGATTCGGCCATGAATGGAAAACCAGGCAGTTTTAGTGGATTTGAGAATCAAACGCACTTCGCATTTAAAAGTTGGCAGTTTATGGCTGGCATGCATTTCATATGCCTCTCGTATCTGATCGATGTCTTCGCTAACAACATATTTTTTCCAATTGTCAATACTTAGGTCAAGATCTTCAGCGTGCTCATATTCTAATAATTTAGCAAATTGATCATTGTAATAGAATGAATCCATATCGGTATCCCAGAGGCCTTCATTGGCACCCTCCATGGCTAATTCTAGTCGTTTTTCACTTTTTACTAATGCTAGTTCAATGCGTTTTCGCTTAATGATATCCGTTGTTAACAGTAAAATGATAAAAATCAGAACAATTAGTATGATAAGTAAAATAATCAACTCTTTCTTAAATCGCTGAATAAACGATTCAGGTTGATTGATGATTTCAATGTTGTCTAGATTCCCCATATACTTCAATTGGTGTCTTTGTAATTGCTTTTGGTCGAGGATGTTATAGTGTGGAGGTGTGGTAAGAAGGGGAGTTGGCTTATTTTTAAGTTTCTGATGCATTAATTGAGCGGCCAAAAATCCCTGGTCATATGCTTTGATCAATCGACCACCTACAATTAGATCTTTCAAAAGAAAATCCCAGTTGCTGTAGATAGGGATGTTAATGTCATCGAACAAAAAATGACTTTCACATACCATTTCATGGGGGATGCCTGACCGATTCGTGTAAAGACTGAGTAGGTAAATGGCTTTGTTTTCAGGAGATATGGATTGTAATTCAGCCTTTAGTTTTAATGGATCGGAGGTGGAGGTGAATCGAATTCTGATTTGACTGAGAGTTTTTTGAATGGCATGGTTAAATTGTTTAGCAAATATTTGACCAGAAAGTGTTTCATCTGAAATGACAATGATCTCCTGAAGGTCAGGTTGTAGTGATTGAATGATTTTAAGGGTCTCTAAAACGTCAATTTGTTCAACTACAGCTGCGTGTTTGGTGGAGTCTAATAGCTGTTTGTATTCCTGGATGTTATTCACACCGCAAAAAACAGCAGGGATATCTCCCCATATTTTCGAGCCGTGGTTGAGGAAAAAATCAAAGGCATAATTATCTGCACAAATCACTCCATCAATCGGATAGTCGGCATATTTGATTTTAAGAAATTGTTCTAATTGTTTGAAATAGCCAGGTGAATGAAAGCGTTTGCTGTCCATAAATTCATTGAACAGGCGAACGGACTCCTCATTTTTATAGTAATCCCCAATGGCATGTGTAATATCTGTCGACCATTTAAATCCGGGATGGTATGAATTGAGCACAACGATTTCCTGGAAATCATCGGCACTAGCTATTATTGAATAAAATAATAATGCCAAAAAGAAAGCACTCTTTAGCAGGGGGCTAATGGGGTCGCTATTCATAGTAATAAGATATTAGGACTGGGTAACACGGTGTAATCACATATTATGGATAACACCGATGTTAAAAATAGTAAAAAGATCTTTGTTTTCAGAATATGAGGTATATTTCTCTCGTTAGGCATATTCTGAGTGAAAAAGAAAATATTTTTCTACCATTGATGAAGGATTGTTAATGGAATAACGTCATATAGGTTAGAATAGAAAAATGACAGACGATCAACTCATCATAAAACGAATCCGAAAAGGAAATGTAGATGCCTTTCGCCAATTGGTGGAGAAGCATCATAAACGGGTTGTATATATATGTTTGTCGTTGGTGCATCAGGCTGAGGATGCTGAGGATGTGGCTCAGGAGGTTTTTATTGAGGTTTTTAAGTCAATTGAGAGTTATCGGGGTGATGCCGCCGTTTCTACTTGGTTATACCGGCTGTCGGTTAATAAATCGCTTGATTTTATTCGCTCCATGAACCGACAAAAGCGTGGAAAAGGGTTGATTACTAATTTTGAAAAGGAGGAGCTTGAACGACAGAGCATAGAGCATACACCAATACCTTCCGATCAAATGGAAGCAGAAGAGCGTCGAAATATTTTACGTTGGGGGATTGATCAGTTGCCGGAGCGTCAAAAAGTTGCGATTACGTTATCGAAGCTGGATGAAATGAGCCAACAAGAAGTAGCGCAAGCGATGGGAACATCGGTTTCTTCAGTGGAGTCTTTGTTGGTACGCGGAAAAAAACGATTAAAGGAAGTGTTAGCAAAATGTTTTGAAGAAATTTTCTGACGAGTGCAGGAATTTTGAAGCAGGGTCGTCTAATGTATTGAAGAGGAGAATTATGAAACAGGAAAATCGCAATATTGATAAATTGATTCATCGCATAATGGAGGAGCCTTTGGTGCCTTCCGGTTATCTTCCGGGCAATGATTTTGTGAGTCGTGTAATGGATCGTGTGGAGGATGTTAATCAGAGTCCGATGGGAAGATACCTGCGAATGACCTTGAAAATAGCGGCTTCAGTGGCGGTAGTTTTCTTTGTCACCAACTTGATAGTCTTGATCAGTAGTCTGAAGGCCGATCAATCTCAAGCGGAAATGGTTGAAACCTGGTCGGAGGAGTTTAGTGTGAATCAATCAGCTGATTGGTATGAGTATTATACGGATAATCGATTGAGTGAGAATCAAAAATAATAGAGCATTATGAAACGGAATTGTAAATTTTGTTGGATTATACTGGGATTGTTTTTGTTAGGTAATGTTTTGCTATTAAGTGTTTGGTGGTTAAAAAGTAATCGATGTGACTGGGAGCGTGGTGAAAGGAGGTCGTCCTCCAGGGAAGAATATACGAATCAGATGCGACTGTTTTTAAATGAAAAGGCAAGTATTGATTCGGTACAGTTTGCGCAAATATCCATATTGAGGGGAGACTATTATGTTTTGCTTGAGCCCTTGAAAAGTAATGTAGATAGCTTGCGAAAGGAGTTGGCTTTTTATACATTTTCCGATGGCAAAGACACTTCTGTAGTTGCTGATCTGGTAGGTGAGATCGTTCGTAATCAGCAGGATATTGAGTATTTAAATTGTAAGCATTATAAGGAAGTTAGGCAAGTATGCTATTCAGAAGAACAGAAGCGAAAATTGGATCAGGCCTTCAGGGATTTTATAAGTAAGCATCATAAACGACGTAGAGGTCATGGGCCTCGTTAGTTAAGTCAGCTGTTATGAGCTGGAGTGATCTATTTCGAATTCATCATTAATTACAATGTAGGAGAGATTATTTAACAGCTGATTCAATGAGAATATCTGAATGGGAGAAGTATGTTTAATGTAAATGTCATGAAACGTAAATCGATAATGGGAATTAGTTTGTTGATCACCGTATTAATGGTTGGATTGGGATTTAAAAACTGATCAAAATATTTGGAATGGTAAATATCATTTCTATATTTGCAGTGTACTATCGAAGTATAACAGTGGAGGAATTGACTTGTTGGAATCTTGAAATTTAAATAAAAATGATTGTTGATTCCTTATGGAAATGTTAGAAATTACAGATTATCCATTAAATTTATTGAGATTTTTATTGATAAATATCCCAATACCTAAATTGAATAACCTTGAAAATTGAAATCAAAGATCTCAGCCAAATCTACGGCAAGGATTTTAAAGCACTTGATAAAGTCAACCTGACCATTGAACCGGGAATGTTTGGATTACTCGGACCTAATGGAGCAGGCAAGTCAACCCTGATGCGCATTTTGGTGACATTGCTGAAACCAACTCACGGAGATGTGTGGGTGAATGGTGAAAAATTGTCTGAAAACAGAAAAGAGGTGCGTTCGTACCTGGGCTACCTGCCACAGGATTTTCGTTTCTTTTCTAAACTTAAGACCTGGGAATTTTTGGATTATGCAGCTGCTTTGGCAGGCATGCGCAAGAAAAAAGAACGCCTGGCAGCGGTTGATGATTTGCTCGAACAGGTGGGTTTGTTTGATGTGCGTAACCGCTTTGCCAATAAGCTATCGGGTGGTATGAAACGCCGATTGGGTATTGCACAGGCTTTGATCGGTGATCCCAGGATAATTGTGGTCGATGAGCCTACCACTGGTTTGGATCCTGAAGAGCGTATTCGTTTTCGTAATATTCTGTCCAACTTAAGTCAGCGAGAGGTGATAATTGTTTTATCCACACATATTGTAGGCGATATCTCCTCAACCTGTCGGCAAATGGCTTTATTGAATAGTGGACAGGTGCATTTTCATGGATCACCGGAGGATTTCATCAATCAGGCACAAGGGCATGTCTATAAAACAAGCGTGTCGTTCGATGAAATGAAAACCATCAGTGAGGCCTATCCGGTTATTACATCCATTCCCGGTACCGGAGGCTATGAGGTGGAGTTTGTAGCCGATCAGATTAATGGTCGACAAGCCACGGTTATTGATCCTAATCTGGAGCATGCCTATGTTTATTTTATGGAATTTATTGCCAACCAAAAATTCGAATACCAATGATTTCACTGTTTAACCTACAGATGGTTGCCCGCTATGAGTCCAAAATCTTATTGCGAAGTTGGTTCTTTCGTATTTTCTCGGGTGTGGCGCTTTCATTCATCATCTTTTTTAACTTATTAGGAGTTGGAGCATTAGGTGATGGAGCCTGGCCGGGACGACTGCTGCCTTCGGGTGTGCCTTACATGAATATGTTCCTGCTCAATCTGGCACAAGCCATCATTGCTGTTTTCCTATCGGCCGACTTTCTGGGACGCGATAAGAAATTAGATACCACCGAAGCTTTTTATGTGCGTAGTATTTCCAATATTGATTATGTAATTGGGAAAACACTCGGAATTATTAAAGTCTTCTTTTTCCTTAATGTAGCCGTTTTACTGGTTGGTGTTATCGGATCGCTCATTGGAGGCGATTCTGATATCAATGTGATTTCCTATCTTTTATATCCGATATTAATATCACTGCCATCGCTGGTGTTTGTCTTGGGGCTCTCTTACTTTACCATGTCACTGGTTCGAAATCAGGCAATTACTTTTGTGTTGATATTGGGTGTCATTGCTTTATTGCTGTTTTATGTGCAGAATAAATGGTACGGTCTGCTTGATTTTTTAGGGTTTTATACCTCTTTTATTCGATCCGACTTTGCCGGCTTCGATAATGTTTCGGATTTGTTTCTATTGAGAGGAGGATGGTTATTTTTAGGACTGTTTTTTATTCTGGCCACCGTTTGGCGATTACCTCGTCTCTCGCAGCAAAAGTTCCAGCGAGTACGGATTGGTGCTATTATGTCACTCTTTTTAATTGCAGGAGTAGCATTATTGGGACTGAAGCTGAAAGCTGAGATGGCGCAAAATGAGTTGCGTTTGCAGGTGCGTACCTTGAATGAAAATTTAAAACCGATAGATTTTCGCATTCAGACCTATGATATCGAGTTGAATCATACCGGGAATACGATTGATTGTTTGGTTAAGATGAAAATTGCACCTTCAAAAGAGGAGCCGTTACCCCATTTGTCTTTCGCCCTAAATCCAGGGTTGCAGGTTAAACAGATAACAATCGACGAAAAAACAATAACCTTTGAACGCGAGGGGCATTTGGTGCATGTGCAAGCCGGAAAGTATCTGAGTCAGGATACGGTTTATTTACAAATGGCCTATCAAGGACGCATCCGTGAAGATACCATGTTTCCTGAAATAATCGATGAAGTATGGATCCGCCCCAATCGTATGGATCCCTTATTAGCAGGTAAAAGGTTGGCATACATTCAGCCGGAGTATGTGTTGTTAACCCGTGAAGCCAATTGGTATCCGGTGATTGCGGATGAATTGTATTATGCCAAGTATCCGTTTTCCAAATTTGAGTTGAAGGTCACTACGCAACCCGGTTTAAAGGTCATCGCGCAAGGGCACTCAGAAGAACCTGAGCCAGGTCAGCATCTGTTTAAACCACTTCATAAACTGAATGCCCTCAGTTTGACCATTGGGCATTATGAAATGGCCTCCGTGATGGTGGATAGCGTTCAGTTTAATTTATACCATCATCCGGATCATGATTATTTCAAACTCTACTTTGAGTTGTTGAATGATACCGTTGCGGAGGTGCTGACTGAAATAAAAGGTGATTATGAACGCAAATTGGGTCTGTCATATCCCTTTGAACAATTGTCGCTCGTGGAAACACCGATCAGTTTTTATAGTTATTTACGAAACTGGTCATTGGCCACCGAAAACATTATGCCCGAAATGATTTTCTTTCCGGAGAAAGGAGGCGGTCAATGGTCCAATGATTTTGATCGACAAACAGAGCGTACCAAGGAGCGTAATGAGCGTCAAAATATGGTGATCTCCGACAAGGAATTACAGGTCGAAGTGCTGAAGAGTTTTATCGGGAATAGTTTTATTCAACCGCAACATTTCCGCTGGGGCCGTAGCGCAGAAGGTGAACGACAAATCGATAACTGGGGGCGTTACCAGTTGTTTCCAAATTACTTTGCTTATGCTAATAATGTCGAGGAAGAGGGGTATCCACTTTTAAATATCGCCATTGAGAATTACCTGCACAAACGACAAAGTGAAACAAGAGGTGCCAGAGGTCTTGGCGGATTGTCATCTAATGATGAAGTGATTTTGAAATTAAGGGCCAAAAGTTTGAACGATCTGATAACAACTGAAGATGTCAATGTTCTGGGTAATGTATTCGCTTCAAAAGGGAGTCAGTTGTTTTCTAATTTAAAGGTGAATCTCAGTGGTAATCGTTTCGATCGGTTCCTGGATAGTCTCTTGTTAGAAAACAGGTATCAAAATCAGGAGGTGCATCAGTTTATTGGAACCATTAATAATAGTACCGGACTTGATTTTAGGAAAAACTACAGCGATTGGTTAAATGAACAGTACCAACCGGCTTACCTGTTTGGAACCATAAATGTGTGGGAAGTGAAGGACGGCAATCGTATCCGTTATTTTATGAAAGTGCCGCTAACAAATGGCGGGGAGGCTGATGGTATAATTAGTTTTACGATTCGTGAAGGCATGCAGGAAAACAGGCGCGGTCGAGGGCGATTTCGGTCACGTAATGAAGATCAGGCCAACGAACAGAATTTTATGTTGAAGGCGGGGCAGTCTTATGAAATTGGCTTTTTGCTGGATCAGGAGCCGCGTGAAGTGGTGGTGAATACCTATCTCGCTGCTAATATCCCGTCTAATCAACGTCTGGAGACCGGCACGGTAATTACCGACCAAAAACGGGTGCCTTTTTATGAGGGATTACGTGATTTATCCAGGCCGATTAAATATGCCGAGTCTTTTGAAACCATCGTGGATAATGAAGATACCGGATGTGAGTTTGTTAATACCGGGGAGAGTCGCACCTTAAAAGATTGGTGGATCAGTCGTCAAAATGAAGAGACGGAAGCAGATGAATACGGCATGATCCGTTTCTGGAATCCTCCTGTGAAGTGGAAGCCAGTAGCTGGCGGGCAGTTTTTCGGTGAATATCTCAAATCAGCGTTCTATAAAAGGAGGGGGAGTGGCAATGGTAAAGTCATCTGGACAGCTGATCTTAAACAGAGCGGTAACTATGATGTGTATGCACATGTACCGGCCACTGATTTTGGATGGCGACGGCATCGGGATAATAATAGTGGTGAACAGGACTACTTATTTACTGTGTCGCATGACGATGGTGATGAAGAAGTCAGTGTCACCATCTCGAAAAATAATTCCGGATGGATTTATCTGGGTGATTATTATTGCTCTCAAGGAGCTGCAAAAGTGCAACTCTCCGATCAAACCAATGGTGATTTAATTATTGGGGATGCTGTGAAGTGGGTGAAAAAGTAATTGTGTGTCCGTAGTGGATAGTCCGAGGTCCGCAAGTCATATGTCATCTACGGCCTAAGAGCAACGGACTACGGACTTAATAAATTAAAAACCTTAATCAATATAATCTATGAATACTTGTGTGAAAGGAATGTTGCTTTTGATGATGTTGCTGGCATTGGGCCATCAATCAGATGCACAGCGCCTGATGACCTTGGAGCAATCGGTGCAGGAAGCCTTGCAGAATAGCCCGGAGATTGTGCGGGCACGTTTGGGACTCGAACGGAGCCGTGAGCTATTGGGCGCCCAGCGGGCATCACTGAAATCGCAGTTTCGATTGAATGTGACACCGCTTGAATATTCCAAAAATCGCTCCTATAATGAAGCGTTGCAGGAGTGGATTGACACGGAAACGACCAGTAGTTCGGGTGACTTAAGTGTCGCACAGCCTATTTTGTGGACTGATGGTACCATTTCGTTGAATAATAAATTCCAGTGGCTCGATTCAGAAAGTTCGCTGGGGGGTGGATCAGGTGCTGAAACGGGATTCAATAATAGCTTGAACCTGCGCCTGGATCAACCGATCTTTACCTATAATAAACGCAAGCTGGAGCTGAAAGAGATTGAGTTCGACTATGAGAATGCCCAGCTGAATTATGCCATACAGGCTTTGAATGTGGAGAAACAGGTGACGCAGTACTTTTATGATTTGTATCAGAAACAAATGGAGTTGATCACTTCGCGTGAGGAGTGGGAGAACCGGAAGAAGAGTTTTGAGATCATCAAGAATAAGGTAGATGCCGGATTGACAGCCAAAGAAGAGATGATGCAGGCTGAGTTGGACATGATGTCCAGCCAGTCAACGGTTCAGAACAATGAAGTACAACTGGAGAATATCAAAGATAATTTCAAGCAGATGATGGGGCTGCCCATCGAGGAAGAGATCATGGTGATTGCCGAAGTGTCGGTGTTGCCAGTGGATGTTGATTTGAAAGAAGCCAGCGATTATGCTTTGACGAACCGCATGGAGATTCGTCAACGCCAAATTAATATTGAAACGGGGCAGTTTGACATTATAAAAACCAATGCGACCAATGAGTTTAAAGGGAATGTGGCCCTTTCGGTGGGCTTGTTTGGCAACGATGAGAAGTTCCCGGATATCTATAATAATCCCAATAACAACCAAGATGTGTCTTTGAGTTTAGAAGTACCATTGTGGGATTGGGGGGAGAAAAAAGCGCGTCTCAAGGCTGCTCAGGCTGCTTTGAAAACGCAGGAGTACAACCTGGGAGATGAAAAAAAGAACATCATCATGGGGATCCGTCAGGTTCACCGTAATCTGAATAACACCTTAATACAAATTGATATTGCGCGCAAGAATGAAGAAAATGCGCACTTGACCTATGAAATCAATCTGGAGAAATATAAGAATGGGGATTTGACCAGTATGGATCTGAATCTGTTTCAAAATCAGTTGACCGAGAAGAAAAACGCTCTGACCGGTGCTTTAATAAGCTATAAAATGGAATTGCTGAATATGAAATTGCAAACCTTATACGATTTTGAGAATAAGGTTTCCATATTACCAGAGGTCATGAATTATGAATCCATGTTTGACAATAAATAATCCGTTGGCTGAAATGGTGTCGATGCAAGATGCAGAGCAGCTGTTTTACGCTACGACATAGGTTTCAATGTTTCGGGAGGTGTCTCCCGATCCTATGGAGACATTGTTGAAGCTTTGGGAGGTATCGCTGTAGGACAAAGCGACATTGCTGCGCTTTGCGGAGCTTCTGTTTTTCTCTGCGGAGGTGTCGTTACAAGGCGTAGCGGTATCGCCGCAAGCCGTAGAGGTGTCTCCAAAGGCCTGGGAGAAGGTGTTGGAACCTGGGGAGATGTCGCTAAGCTGTGCGGAACTTCTGTTTCGGTGTGTGAAGGTGTCAAATGGGTGTTCGTTTTTAGGGGATTGAACCCCTTCAGGGTTCCTTGATACACTGGTTTTATCCATGGGTTTCACCCATGGTTATTCAAATTGAACCACGTTGTGGTTCCGGGAGGTGATAAATACAGGTGGCTGGTAAATTGGGAAAGTAAAGTGTGGAAAGGATAATGAAGCACTTCCCAATCCCGGCGGGATTAAAGGTGAATAACCCGGCATGCAATGCCGGGCATAGTGCAAAAGTAAACCAGAACCCTAAAGGGGTTCAATAACATATACCAAATGAGAACTTACTGAAAGTTGAACCACGATGAGGTTTTAAGGTTGCTGGAAAATTGGGGAAATAAAGTGTGGAAAGGATAAATGAGTATTTGTATTAGAGGATTGAACCCCTTCAGGGTTCTTTGATACCCTGATTCAATCCACGGGTTTCACCCATGGTTATTCAAGTTGAACCACGTTGTGGTTCCGGGAGTGATAAATACAGGTGGCTGGTAAATTGGGAAAGTAAAGTGTGGAAAGGATAATGAAGCACTTCCCAATCCCGGCGGGATTAAAGGTGAATAACCCGGCATGCAATGCCGGGCATAGTGCAAAAGTAAACCAGAACCCTAAAGGGGTTCAATAACATATACCAAATGAGAACTTACTGAAAGTTGAACCACGATGAGGTTTTAAGGTTGCTGGAAAATTGGGGAAATAAAGTGTGGAAAGGATAAATGAGTATTTGTATTAGAGGATTGAACCCCTTCAGGGTTCTTTGATACCCTGATTCAATCCACGGGTTTTACCCGTGGTTATTCAAGTTGAACCACGTTGTGGTTCCGGGAGTGATAAATACAGGCGGCTTGTAAATTTGGAAAGTAAAAAGAGGGAAGGATAAATGAAGCGATTCTAAATCCCGGAGGGATTAAAGGTGAATAACCCGGCATGCAATGCCGGGCATAAAACGAAAGTAAAACCAGAACCCTAAAGGGGTTCAATAAAAATATATCAAATGAGTACTTACACTCAAATTCTTTATCAAATCGTTTTCTCCACTAAAGATCGTGGGTGCACACTTTCTGTAGATCACCGAGAGGATCTGTTTCGATATATTTGGGGAATATTGAAAAATAAGAAGTGTCATTTATATCGCATTGGAGGAGTAGAAGATCATCTTCATATTATTACTCATCTTCATCCCGAAATAGCACCTGCTTTATTGGTAAAAGATATCAAACTAAGTGCAAGTGATTTCATCAGGAAGGAAAAGTGCTTTTCTGGTTTTGATGGCTGGCAGGATGGGTACGCGGCATTTACTTATTCCATTTCGGCGAAGGATAATTTGATTGAATATGTAAAGAACCAGGAAGCTCATCATAGGAAATTTAGTTTTAAAGAGGAGTATATGAAACTATTGGAAGAACATGAAATTGAGTTCGAGGAGAAGTATTTGTATTAGAGGATTGAACCCCTTCAGGGTTCTTTGATATCCTGATTCAATCCACGGGTTTCACCCGTGGCTATTCGAATTGAACCACTTTGTGGTTCTAAGGAAGTGAGAACAGAGGAGGTATGAAATGCAGATACGTTAAATGAAGCATTTACCAATCCCGGAGGGATACCCGAGGTCATTAATAGTTGAACCACGATGAGGTTTTAAGGTGGCTGGTAAATAGTGAATGTGAAGTATAGCAATGATAACTGCAGTGATTCCCAATCCCGGAGGGATTAAAGGTGAATAACCCGGCATGCAATGCCGGGCTTAAAACGAAAGTAAATCAGAACCCTAAAGGGGTTCAATAAAAATATATCAAATGAGTACTTACACTCAAATTCTTTATCAAATCGTTTTCTCCACTAAAGATCGTGGGTGCACACTTTCTGTAGATCACCGAGAGGATCTGTTTCGATATATTTGGGGAATATTGAAAAATAAGAAGTGTCATTTATATCGCATTGGAGGAGTAGAAGATCATCTTCATATTATTACTCATCTTCATCCCGAAATAGCACCTGCTTTATTGGTAAAAGATATCAAACTAAGTGCAAGTGATTTCATCAGGAAGGAAAAGTGCTTTTCTGGTTTTGATGGCTGGCAGGATGGGTACGCGGCATTTACTTATTCCATTTCGGCGAAGGATAATTTGATTGAATATGTAAAGAACCAGGAAGCTCATCATAGGAAATTTAGTTTTAAAGAGGAGTATATGAAACTATTGGAAGAACATGAAATTGAGTTCGAGGAGAAGTATTTGTATTAGAGGATTGAACCCCTTCAGGGTTCTTTGATATCCTGATTCAATCCACGGGTTTCACCCGTGGCTATTCGAATTGAACCACTTTGTGGTTCTAAGGAAGTGAGAACAGAGGAGGTATGAAATGCAGATACGTTAAATGAAGCATTTACCAATCCCGGAGGGATACCCGAGGTCATTAATAGTTGAACCACGATGAGGTTTTAAGGTGGCTGGTAAATAGTGAATGTGAAGTATAGCAATGATAACTGCAGTGATTCCCAATCCCGGAGGGATTAAAGGTGAATAACCCGGCATGCAATGCCGGGCTTAAAACGAAAGTAAATCAGAACCCTAAAGGGGTTCAATAAATATTAAACTAAACATACAAAAACGTCAAATCTTAACATATGAAAACGCTTAATCAAATCCTCACTGGCACGCTTGCTCTTTTGATGCTGGCAGCGTGTAACAATGAATTGTCCAATTTTAATACCGATGTAGCCGTTAATGTTTCGGTAGAAGAAGTCAGTTATAAACCCATTGAGCAGACCCTTATCACTACGGGATCAATTAAACCCTCCATGGAAGTATCCATTAAAACAGAGATGGCAGGGGATTACTTCTTACAAACCAACCCCAAAACCGGGGAACGGTTTAAAATGGGAGATGAAATTAGGAACGGAAGTTTAATTATCAAGCTGGAAGATAAAGAATACGAAAATCAAACCAACCTGGAAGGGGCCGAGCTGGATTTGGAGATCTCTGAGATGGAGTATCAGAAACAACAGGCACTGTATGAAAAAGGAGGGGTGACCTTAAGAGAATTGGTGAATTCGGAAAAGACCATGGTCACCGCCCGTCAAACACATGAAAATGCGCTGATCAAATTGGAAAAGATGAAAATGACGGCACCCTTTGCCGGCGTCATTACCGACTTGCCCTATTACTCGCCGGGTGTGCGCATGGAAACGGGTCAGCAAGTGATGAGCATGATGGATTACAGTATTATGGTGATGGATCTGAGTATGCCTGAAAACCTGATGGGTCAGGTGCGCATCAATCAATTGGCCAACATCATGAATTATGCTTTGCCCGATGATACTTTAAAAGGGGTTATCTCTGAACTGTCACCGGCCATCGATATTGAAGCCCGCACCTTTAAAGGGCGCATCCAGGTGGAAAACAAGAAGAACTTGTTGAAGCCGGGTATGTTTGTGAAGGCCGAGATTGTAGTCGATAGCCGCGACAGCGCCTTGGTCATTCCCAAAGATGTTATCCTCACCGAAGGCAACCGCAAAATTGTGTTTGTTGCTGAAAAGGAAGCCGCACAAAAACGCTTTATCCGTACGGGAATCGAAAATAACAATGAAGTGGAAGTGTTAGACGGTCTGAAAAAAGAAGAGCGTTTGATCATCAAAGGATTTGAGACCTTGAAAGACCGCTCCAAAGTAAAAATCGTTAAGTAATGTTTAATGATCAATGATTAAT
>JAEINY010000032.1 GCA_016342595.1 Marinilabiliaceae bacterium | reverse complement strand
ACTAAAGAAATATCGTTTAGATTCCTATTCTAATTTTTTATCCACGAATTAAGCGAATTAGTTTTTCTTCGAAAAACACCAAGCAGCTAAGCTGTTTTTAATACCAATTAAATATCAAATGCAATTGTTATCGCATGCGCTGGTATAATGCCGATACATAATCAAAGGGCGTTTAGAAGTGAAACGCACTAAAGGCACATTTTGATTAGTAAACGGTATAATTAGTTAAATTCGAGAAATTAGCGGACAACAAAACAGGAAACAGCGAAGCTGGTATCTGACTCATTTGTGTTCATTTGCGATATTTGCGGTTTAAAAGTTATTTTTTACTCTTCCTTAGTTCATCTTTCATCGAATTCAGGGTATTGCTAATTTTCAATGTTAAGTAAATATTAAATCGACTGATTATTTCATTGATTTGATTGACTTTGGTTTGTTTCTATTTTATTATTCTCCTAACTTGAAGAGCAGGCACGAAGCCCGGTCAATAACTCGCTTGTTGTAGAAGCAAAATGACTGAAAAATATTGATTGAATACCAAGGACTAAAAATGAATGAATTTTAATATCACTGTGTGATTGTAACGAAGGAATCGTAATAACTCAAAATGAATTTAGTCATGAAAAAGTTATTTATTGTATTACTGATGGCAGGATTATTTTTAGCTTGTCAGAACGGTAAGAAAAAAACAGATCAGGGAGAAAATGACAAAGTAGCCAGCCTTTCCGCTGCTGGTGCGACCTTCCCCATGCCTTATTACAATATGGTGATTAAAGATTACATCAAAAAGACCGATGTACTGGTCACCTATGGTGGTATTGGATCCGGTGGTGGTATTAAAAGTTTAAAGGATAAAGTGGTGGACATTGGTGCCACAGATGCTTTCCTGTCAGATGAAAAGCTGGCTGCCATGCCGGGTGAAATCGTGCACATCCCAACTTGTCTGGGCGCTGTGGTTATCGCCTATAACCTGCCAGGCATTGAGGGCCTAAAACTGACAGAAGCAATACAGGAAGGCATATTCATGGGGGAAATCACCAAATGGAACGATGATCAACTGAAAAGCAATAATCCGGAGCTTGAATTACCGGATCAGGACATTGCCTTCGTCCATCGCTCGGATGGTAGTGGGACAACTTTTATATTTAGTGATTACATGTGCAAGATTAGTCAGAAATGGAGCGATGAGGTGGGGCGCGGTAAATCGTTGAAATGGCCGATGGGTATTGGTGCCAAAGGCAATCCGGGCGTGGCCGGCACCATTAAATCGACCCGTGGGGCTATTGGCTATATCGGATCGGAGTACGCCTTTGCACAGAAGATTCCGGTAGCCCTCTTGAAAAACCGTTCCGGTAATTATGTGAAACCCTCCATTGAATCCATCAGCGCTGCAGCCCAGGCTGAGTTACCGGCCGATACCCGCACCATGCTTACCAATTCAGTCGATGCCAATGCTTACCCCATTAGTGGATTTACCTGGTTGATCCTGTATAAGGAGCAGGCTTATGATGGCCGGTCCAAAGGACAGGCCCTGGCTACTTTGCAGTTTCTGGATTGGTTGATCAGTCCCGAAGCCCAGGCTGTTGCTTCCAAAGTCAATTATGCGCCACTCCCGGATAAAGCAGTGACCCAGGCCCGCACTATTCTTAAATCAGTTACTTATAACGGGGCTCCATTATTAACAGAACAGAAGGAATAATTCCATGTCTTTGACGTTATGGTTAGATTTTTAAGAAAGTAGTTAGTGTCGTACTGATGGTATTCTGGTATTATTTGGCAGGATATTGTTTTTGGGTGCATTGGAATGATGGATGATTTAGGAATTCGACGTTCTTCATTTGTTGATCGATATTCATTAATGGGTTCTGGCTCGTCCGGGTTAGGGTAAGATACTTATATACTTATTCAATGGGTTAAGAATTTTTTAGAATTATGAAGAGTGATAAACTTACCAAATGGCTGTTATTGGCTTCCTCACTGATCATTGTGCTGATCAGCGGTGGTATCGTTTTTTCCCTAATTGGAGATGCGGTTCCGGTATTTGACAAGTTTGGATGGCGCTTTATCATCTCAACCGAATGGAACCCGACCGAAGGCAGGGAAGCTTATGGAGCCTTGCCATTTATTGCCGGCACATTGAGTACCTCCCTGTTAGCTTTATTGGTCTGTTTACCGCTGGCTTTTGCCACCGCTTTATTCATTGGGGAGTATTTTCGGAACTCCGCTTTTTCCTCTGTATTAGGGACACTGGTTGATTTATTAGCCGGTATCCCTTCCATTGTCTATGGCTTATGGGGTTTCTATACTTTGCGGCCATTGGTGGTTCAGTTGGGGTGGGATCCACAAGGGTATGGTATTTTCACCGCTGGTATCGTGTTAGCCATCATGATTATTCCCTATGCCACCTCATTAAGTGCCGAGATCATTAAAATGGTGCCCAATGAATTGAAGGAAGCGGCTTATTCCCTGGGTGCTACCCGGCTGGAAGTGGTGATGTATGTGATTTTGCCAGCCGCCCGTTCCGGTATTGTGGCCAGTTTTATTTTAGCTTTTGGGAGAGCTTTGGGGGAAACCATGGCGGTAACCATGCTGATTGGGAATACCAATATCATCCCCAAGGGATTATTTAGCGTGGGTAACAGTATGGCCAGTGTGATTGCCAACCAGTTTGGTGAAGCGGATGGATTAAAGCTCAGTGCATTAATCGCCATCGGCTTATTGCTGTTTGTAATAACAGGTATTGTGAATGCCATTGGGAAATTAGTGATTAAAAAATTATCCTAACAAAAGGTCATGAAAGAAGCAACAGCAGGACTGAAAATAGGAAAGGAGCGGATTGGGTTTCGAATGGTGAAGAACCGCCTTTTTAAATGGGGTATTATTGTAGTATCCGGCATCACTATTTTGCCCATTGTTTTGATTTTTGGTGAACTACTGTTGAAAGGGTATCGACAAATAAATCTGAGTTTTTTCACGGAAGTGACGCCCAATACCCTGGAAGCCATGACCGCGGTGACCAATAATGAGGTGATTCCCGGTGGTATTGTCAATGGGATAACAGGAACCTTGTTAATTGTGGGGATGGCCTCGGTCATTGCCATACCCTTTGGTATCCTGGTCGGTTTGTTCCTGTTCGAGAATCAAGGTAAACGGTATGCCGACTTTATTCGCAATCTGTCAGATATTCTGCAAGGAGTGCCTTCCATTGTGTTAGGGTTGATTGCCTACTTATGGGTGGTGAAAAATATCACTAGTGGTTATTCTGCCCTGGCCGGCAGTGTCGCTTTGGCCATCATGATGATGCCTTTAATTGTGCGATCAACCGAAGAAACCATGAAGATGATTCCCGAAACTCTCAAAGAAGCCGGATTGGCCTTGGGTGTGCCTTACTATAAGGTGATTCTTCGGGTGATGATTCCAACCGGTTTCAGTGGGCTGTTAACCGGAATCTTACTGGGTGTCTCGCGTATTTTGGGCGAAACGGCGCCCCTCATGTTAACTACGCTGGGTAACCCCATGATCAATTGGGACCCTTCAAGTCCGACCAGTGCCGTCCCTTTGTTGATATGGGATTTTTACAATGATCCCAACATGGTTGACCTGGTGTGGAGTTCATCGCTCTTTTTAATGGGATTCGTGCTCACCCTGAACCTGATTTCAAGGCGGATAGCTGCCAAACAAAATAACAATTGATGACAATGAATCCGAATATAGACAGTATAGACCATCCCGTATTAGCCATTGAGAAGCTTTCCATTGCCTACGGTAAAGGGGAAACCAAAGCTGTAAAGGACGTGAGCGCCGGCATCAAAAAAGAGGCCATCACTGCCATTATGGGCCCTTCTGGATGTGGGAAAAGTACGCTTTTAAGGGCCATCAACCGGATGCATGAATTGTATGCTGATATTGTGACGGAAGGACAGATCTTTTTAAATGACATCAATATCATGGAGATGTCCACCATTCAACTGCGAAGAAAAATTGGGATGGTTTTTCAACGGCCCAATCCCTTTCCGACCATGAGTATTTATGACAATGTGATTGCCGGTTACAAGCTCAATGGCATTGGTTTGAAGAAGAATGAGCGGGATCAGATTGTGGAACAGTCACTGCGTAATGTATCGCTGTGGGAGGAGGTGAAAGATGCACTCTATAAGAAAGGGACTTTTCTTTCAGGGGGGCAGCAGCAGCGTTTGTGCATTGCCCGATCGCTGGCTTTCCAGCCCGAAGTTATCTTACTGGATGAACCCACATCGGCGCTGGATCCCATAGCTACCTCGCGGGTGGAAGACTTACTGGTGGAATTGAAAGAGAAGTATACCATTGTGTTAGTCACCCACAACATGACCCAGGCGGCCCGCATATCTGATTATTCCATGTTTATGTACCTGGGCGACCTGGTGGAATACGGATCTACCAAAATGATGTTTACCAATCCAAGGGATAAGAAAACGGAAGAATACCTGACCGGTAAATTTGGGTAATACCTGGTGAAGGGCTTAAATTAAACGAAGTGAATCTGAAAATATAGAAGAGATGCTCAAAAAAGAACTCGCTATACAAGAAATCGACGAGGATTTCAAAACCTATTCCAATCTGATCCTTAAACAGCTCGATCTTTTGGAACGGGTATTGGAAAGTGGATCAGATACCGTTGTGGATGAAGTACTGAAGAAATTAGGGAAACGAGAGGATAAAGTAGACCGCTTTGAGGTAAAGATTAGTGAAAAGATCATTAATGTGATAGTGCTTTATCATCCCATGGCCTCAGAATTACGAAAACTAATGGCCTGCTATCGCATTATCATTAGCCTGGAGCGCATTGGGGATCTGATTTTGAATGTGGTGAAATTTGTCCGTAAGATGGAGCGGACGGAGCTTTTTGCTCAAATGTCGGACATCATCTACAACATGTTGGTATCCAGTAGTACAATGGTTCAAAAAGCCCTGCTCTCTTACATCAATGGTGACATTGATTTTGCCATCTGGACCATCCGCAATGATGATATTGTTGATGAAATGAATAAAAAGCTAATGAAGAAGGGCATTCATAAAAGTAAATTGAGTGAGGAGGAGCGCGAAGCCTTGATGAATCTGATCAACCTGAAAAGTATCATCTCTACCATTGAGCGCATTGCCGATCATGCCGGTCACATTGCCGAAGCTTCCGTCTTCTCAGTGGAAGGCACCGATATTCGCCACCGCTCCATCGACGATGACAATTCGTTTGCCGGTTCATAAGATCACCCTTAATCACTTTAGTTATCGGAATTGAATAACCCCAAAAATCCATGACCATGCAGCACCGCTATAAACACAAATTATTTCTTTATTACTTTTCTGTTTTTGCTTTGTTAACCTCGGCTTTTATCGCCTTTCAATACCATCGTGAAAAACAGTTCAGGATTGATCAGCTGGAGACCACCCTGGAGAATATTACCGAGATGACCAACTTATTCATCCTGCAAAAACAGTTGGTGAAGCAAGGTAATTTCCACGTATTGGATTCCTTGAGTGAGATTATTCCTCAACCAGATGCACGCATCACGGTCATCTCCCGGAAAGGGGCCGTGCTCTATGATAATTTCGTGACTGATTTTAAAGCCATGGAGAATCACCTGCAACGGCCCGAAGTGCAAAAAGCCTTTTATGCTGAATTTGGGTCTAACATCCGGCATTCGGCTACCACAGGGGAGGACTTTTATTACTATGCCCGTTTTTTTGATGGGTATTTTGTGCGGGTGGCCGTGGTGTATGATGTGAAAATTCGCAATTTCCTCAAGGCGGAACGCCTCTTTCTTTTTTTTGTGGTGTTTGGTTTTGTGATGGCCTGGCTGGTCTTGTCTTATGTCACCAAAAAAATGAGTGAGCATATCACCCGCTTAAAAGATCTGGCATCCGGCCTTATTCAGGAGAAGCCACAGAATGAAGTCATCCCTTTTCCGGATAACGAACTGGGGGTGATTGGCGAATACTTGTTAGCCTTGTATAATCGGTTGGTGGACACCCGGAAGGAGCGGACACTGGAACGGGATAAGCTGGAGCGGCTCTTGTTTGTGTTGAAGGAAGGGATCGGTTTTTTCTCGCCGCGGAAAGCCTTACTGGTCAGCAACAGTCGTTTTACGGAGTATGTGAACCGTATCGCCGCGAAGAGCTCCATAAATTCAGGGCATTTCTTCAAGGTGGAGGCCTTCCAAGATATTCATAATTTTCTGTATCAACATACCAAACCGGGCAGTGAGGTGATTCAGCCGGGTCATTTCCCCATGCATGAGATCTCCCTGGAGGTGGATGGTCGTAACTTCAGGGTGCAGTGTGTGATTTTTAGTGATCGGGGTTTTGTGATTGTCATTGAAGAGAAGATGGAAAAGACGTAATGGTCGTTTAAACCAAAAGTACTTGAATTTAAATTAAGCTCATTTTCATTGTCAAGAAGTAATCTACGTATAATTAGGTTCTAAAGCCAGCCTTGGTGATGGTTCATTCTTTCGCTTAACTTATTCATGCTGCAAAAATTACAATTCGAATCTATCGGTTTTTAAAAGCATTTCTGTATAAATGTTTAATAGACAAAAGGCTGGGTAATATTGTAAAAGTGTATTAACTTATGAATGCAGGATTTTTGACATCCATTTTTATCTGAAGTTGTTATTAAAGGCAAGATATAGTACAGGGAATTAAAATTTAAACTATGAGGAACTTAACAATCAGGCAGAAGTTGTTGGGAATAACTGCCATTATCGGGGTAGTGCTTATTCTAATTGGGGTAATGACTTACAATGCTTTCGAGAAGGTAGACCAGTTGCACGACATCATGTTTAAAACGGATGAAATCAATGAAAATATGTTGAATCTCCGTAAAAATGAGAAGGATTTCTTAATGCGTGATGTCATCAATCCTGAATACTTTGAAACAGGACAAAGTAAGTATTTAAAGGCTTTCCGTGAGGTTATGGATAGGACTAAAGAAATTATTAAAGAACTTAAAAAAGATGAGTATGTTCAGAGTTTTGGCTTGGAAGAGAGTTTGGTACTACTAGATAAAAACTTTACAGTTTATGATGATCGGTTTGATGAATTAGTGGTCTCAATAACTAAAAGAGGTTTTAAGGATTACGGGTTAATTGGTGAGATGCGTGAAGCCATTCATGGTGTAGATGCTTTTTATGAGGATGCTGTTTTCATTGCTGAGGAAGTGTTGCTTTTGCGAAAACATGAAAAAGATTACTTGTTAAGGTCTGATATCTTTTATCAAAAGAAATTTAATGATGAAGTAGAAGTGTTTAAGAATAAGGTAAATCGAACGGGGTAGATGTCGTCCGGTCGAAAGCAAGCGCTTTTCAGTAGTCTCGAAGGCTATCAAAAAACATTTAATGCGATTATTGAGATGGACAAAAAAATTGGTCTCGCCGAAAATCTTGGTATTAAAGGTGGCATGCGGCAAGCTATTCATGAAACAGAGCCGGTTTTAGCAGAGGTTATCCGGGTAGTAGATGAAAAGAGCGAAGAGGCTGCATCACGGGCTATACGTAACATTATTATTCTCATTGTTATTTTTCTTGGGGTGACCATTACTGTCATGTTAGTAACAATGGCCAATATTCGAAACTCCCTACACATTGCCCAGATAGCCGTGAAAGCTGTGGCCACTGGCGATTTTTCAAAAGATGTAGAAATTAAGAATCAGGATGAAATAGGTGAATTATTGACTGATTTAAAAATGATGCTTCGTAAGTTGCGTAACAGTGTGAAAATGGCCAAAGAAGTTTCTGATGGAAACTTAGGCGTATTGGATGATATGGATCAATCGACATTGGGTGGGGAGTTGGATGAAGCCTTGGAAGGAATGATCACCAAATTACGTGCTATCATTGAAGAAATTATGGTGGCCGCAGATAATTTTACCGGGG
Source organism: Marinilabiliaceae bacterium (assembly GCA_016342595.1). Taxonomy (GTDB): domain Bacteria; phylum Bacteroidota; class Bacteroidia; order Bacteroidales; family Marinilabiliaceae; genus JAEINY01. The sequence goes on along the minus strand of JAEINY010000032.1, from coordinate 30,542 downwards.
TGAGTAATCAGCTTAGTATGTCGGCCGAACAACTATCTGCTGGTTCCACAGAACAGGCGGCCTCAGCTGAAGAGATTTCAGCGTCAGTGGAGGAGATGACCAGTGCCATCACCCAAAATGCCGAAAATGCAATACGCACCGAAGGTATTGCGGTTAAAACAGCCAAGGAGATGGAGATGAGTCATAAGTCGGTAGATGAAGCGGTAAGCGCCATTAAACAGATTGCGGATAAAATATTTATCGTCAATGAAATTTCACATAAAACAGATTTATTGGCCATCAATGCTGCTGTTGAGGCAGCGAGGGCAGGTGAACATGGTAAAGGATTTGCGGTAGTGGCATCTGAAGTACGTAAACTCGCTGAGCAAACACAGCGAGCAGCTCGGGAAATCACTGAACTGGCTACTGATAGTGTAAAAGTGGCTGAAAGGTCTGGTGAAATGTTACGTGAATTAGTGCCTGAAATTCAGATGACCACCCAATTGGTGCAAGAAATAAATGTATCCAGTAGTGAGCAAAATTCAGGAGCCAGTCAAATAAATGAAGGTGTACAGCAGTTAGCTTCAGTGACCCAGGAGAATGCAGCCTCGTCAGAAGAGCTGTCCTCTACTTCTCAGGAGTTATCTTCACAGGCGGAACAAATGCGGAGTACCATCGCCTTTTTCAGGTTTGAAAAGAAAAAAAAGCAACAGATTAACAAACCAGCATCTGTTCAGGTGTTTGCAACCAGGAATCCGTCTAATTCACCTTCTGTTAATAAAAATGGGACAGATATTGATATCGAGACGGATTTAAATCACTTACGGAAAGATGATGATTATGAATCTATGTAGTGAATAGTCAATTTTAAAACAAAAAAAAGTGGGTAAGTCCCACTTTTTTTGTTTTAAATCATTTATATCCGGTCGTTAGTTGTTTTGAGTAATAGGATAATCTATGACTGGTTTCTTGCCATTCTTATTGCTTTTTACTTATATTAGATGCATTGATATTTAAGGGGGTATGATTAATAGTGAACAACTCATAAAGGCATTGGACTTTTCTGAGAACATCATGGTGATTACCGATAAACAAGGTATTATCCAATATGTGAATCAGACATTCGTTGATAAGTATGGTTATACGCGTAATGAAGCAATTGGAAAAAATCCAGGTATGCTGAATACAGGTTATCATGATGCTGCCTTCTACTATAATTTATGGACTACCATTAGTAATGGGGAAACCTGGAAAGGAACCTTTCGCAATCAAACCAAATCAGGGCAGATCATTTGGGAACATGCCACCATTAATCCCATTATAGATGATAAAAGCTACATCACCGGTTACATAGCTATTAAGGAAGATGTAACCCGGCAGGTAGAGTTGGAGAAACAGTTGGAAGAAGATCAGTTTTTTCTGGAAGAGTTGTTTAACAATGCACCGGTAGGGATAGCTATATTGGAGCCGGTTAAAGATTCGAACGGTAAGGTTAGTGATTTGCTGGTTATTAAATCCAATCCTAATGCGGGTAAAATAGTTGGTAAACTCGGGATGGTTGGCTTAAGTCTGAGTGAAGTATTGCCATCAGTGTTAATCAATCAGGCGCGCCTGAATACAATGCTAACTCAAATGCATTCATTTGAGGCCTATCTGGATGAATTGAATAAGCATTTGCGATTCCGCTCTTTTCCGTTCGGGGATCAAAAACTATGTGTTTTTTATTACGATGTGACACCTTATAAACAAACCATTGATGCTTTGCAAGTTAGTGAAGAGCGTTACTTTACTTTAGTAGAAGATGCCCCGGCTATGATCTGCCGGTTTGATAAAGATGGTATTCTTAGTTACGTCAATAATCAGTATTGTCAGGTGTATGGTGTAACTCAGGAAGAGTTATTGGGAAGTTGTTTTTATGACATGGTACCCTCTGAAGATCGTGAATTTGTGATTCAGAATGTGAAAAAATTAACCCCCGAACATCCTATTAATGAATATGAACATCGCGTTGTGCTGTCAAATGGTATGATTAGATGGCAGCGATGGATTGATCGGGCTTTAATAAATACTGATGAAGGAAAGATTGTGGAGTACCAATCGGTAGGGATGGATTTCACGCAACTCAAAGAAACGGAATCGGCATTATTGGAGAGCAAAAACAAGCTTCAATCAATTGTGCATAATACGGTAGTTGGTATTGGTGTAGTCAATCAGAATGGCCGCTATATTCTGGTTAATAGCAGGTTCCTGGATATGATGGGATTTGAGTCTGAAGAGGAGGTGTATCACTTGACAGATAAGGATATAACACATCCTGATTCAATGGATGTGTCCGGACAATATTTGAAAAAACTGGTCGCTGGTGAGATTAATGAATACAACATCGAAAAAAAATATATCCGAAAGGATGGTTCAGTTTTTTGGGGTGAGCTGTATGCTTCACCCATGCGTAGAGAAAATGGAAAGGTGACTGAAATTGTGGGTATTATTACTGATATCAACCAGAAAAAACAATATGAGATTCAGTTAAAAGAAAATGAACAAAAACTGAAGGAGCTTAATACGACTAAAGATAAGTTGTTTTCCATTATTGCACATGATGTCAAAAATCCTTTCAATGCGATACTTGGATTTTCAGCTTTACTAAAAAATAATCTGGACAGTTACTCAAAGGAAGAGATACGCAGTTATGTGAATAATATTTTAGCTGGAAGCGAAAATGTTTACAAACTCTTGGATGATTTGTTGATTTGGGCAAAAACACAATTGGGACAGATTCAGGTGAATAAGAAACATTTCAATGTGCACGGATTGGTTGAAAATGCGTTTGAGAGTTTTATTGTGCATGCCAATACTAAAAATGTGGCTTTAGTAAATGATGTTCCAAAAAACTTAATATTGTTTGCCGATTATGAAATGTTACGATTTGTCATTCGTAATCTAGTGCATAACGGCATTAAGTTTTCTAATGATCCAGGCAAGGTAAAGTGTTCAGCACTCAAAATAAGAGAAGGCGGAAAACCGTTTCTTGAATTATTGATCAAAGATTCGGGTATTGGTATACGACCGGAAAAATTGGCTATTCTTTTTAATGTGGGTGAGTTTATGGCGACTTCCGGTACTTCCGAAGAGAAAGGTAGTGGTCTGGGTTTGCATTTGGCCTATGACCTCATTGAAAAAAGTGGCGGTTTCATTGACGTTAAGAGTGAAGTCGGGCACGGAACTGAATTCGTAATTCGAATCCCCATGGAATAGTATTCATCGGATGACTATCACGAAACGGCTTGGTCATCCGATGAATAATTAGTTAGAATTTCTCATCATATTTAGTCCACAAATCGTCTCCAATTTGCCAGGCTGTATTGACGACTTTTTCACCCCAGGTGTTAGTGTAACGAGTCAGGTATGAGATCGTTTGTTTTCTGTTCATACTCATGGCTTCGCGTTCGATCTCGGTTTGTTTTTCGAAAATCTCCTTCTGTAGTGGTAGTAAAACATTGTCTACATCGTAACGCGCTTCATTCCAGCGCATCGAAGCCAGTGTGCTCATGCGGTTAAAGGCCCACCATGCAGAATTGCGTGAGAAACCATTGCGGCCCGGCGCTTTATAGGAAGCAGGTAAATCGGTTACGCTGCAATAGATAGGAATATAAACTGAAGTAGCAATGTTGTCTTGCGCCATCCAAACCAGTCCGCCAATTTCATCGGGTAACCAATCGCGGCTTTGTGTAATAGTGCCATACATGGTATACCAACGGGCAATGGTGCGTTCACCCAACTTTCCCCAGCCACCTTCAATGTTGTGCAAGTCATACTTATCATAGGGCATAAACGGACTGGCATTGGGATGAGGAATGGTATCTCCTTCTTCAGTAACTTTAACAATATGACTTACCATGTCATATGGTGTGCCTTCATAGTAATCTTTAAACAGATTCACCATTTTTTCCAATGACACCTTCTGTTCCACTTGTACTGAGAACGGATAATCAATGGCCTCGGGATCTAATTTTAGTGAAGGGGCAACCAGACTAAGAATTCGCCATTCGCGTCGACGCGAAGCCATCGATTCTCTACTTCCGGGAGCATATGCATGAGCAAACTGGAAAGGGGCTTCAGCTTCGTTCCACCAGGCACTGTCACGCGCCATGTCGTATATGTTTTCAGATGCCAGATAATACTCACTGTTTTCCAGATCAATTTCTAAAATACGTGCTGCATTGGCATTTACACTCAAATGATCATCAGGTACACGCTGAGCGACCCAGATAGCACCTGTTTTGCCTTTCCCGGGGCCAACGATTTCAAAATGCCAAACTTCTTTTTTATCGGCAATGGTCAGGCATTCACCATAATCACTATACCCATGTTTTTTAGTTAATTCATCGGCCATTTTAATGGCTTGCCGAGCGGTCGTACAGCGTTCCAACATTAACTGAATCAATCGCTGACAATCAATGATTCCTTTTTTAGAAACCAGCGATTCACGGCCTCCAAAAGTCGATTCGCCAATGGCTAATTGTTTGGTATTCATGCAGGGATAGGCCGAATTGATGAAACCATATGTTTCTTTAACCTGTGGAATGGTTCCGACGGCCGTATGTTTGTAGGCCGGCATTTTTTTGGAGTTATCCTGTTCTCGTTTATACATTGTCACTTCATCGCGCCGACCGTGTCGTTCAGTGGGCACAATATTCATCCATGAGCGCGTGCGGTGACTGTCATCGGTGTGTGATGTCATTACTGAACCATCAAAAGTGGCTGCTTTTCCAACAGTAATAGTTGTGCAACCTTCTGGTACACCGGCTTCCCAATCTGCTTTTATCTGAGCCGAAGCCCATTGGCTCAGTGTGATGGATAAAAGTAAAAGACCTGTTTTAATATGCATGATATATTTTTGTTTATGATGATCGCACAAAAATATAAAATTGTAGCTGTTTGAGGTAATTTTAAGTTCTTTTAAAGAAATGGTTCATTCACCTAATAAAAGGTTTTGTTAACTTTGTTTGTAATAAACCGCAAGTTGAAAACTTAAAACACTTCTTATGAAGAGAATACTAAAAATAGTAATGGGTATCATTGCAGTCATTTTTTTATTGCTATTGGTTTTACCTGTTATTTTTAAAGGAAAAATTGAAGAGCGTGTAAAAACGGAAATCAATAAGCAAGTGAATGCTACAGTAGATTATAAATCTTTTTCACTTTCCTTGTTTCGTAATTTTCCCGATTTAAATGTCAGTCTGGAGGGATTATCCGTGGTTGGGAAAGAGAAATTTAAAGGTGATACATTGCTTTCTGTTAATGAATTTTCCACTGCTGTGGATGTATTGAGTGCCATCTCCGGTGAAGTTGAAATTAAATCCGTTTTGATCGATCAGCCCATGGTAAATGCCTTGGTGTTGCCCGATTCAACTGCTAATTGGGACATTGCTCTGGCCGCTGATGAAGTCGAAGAAGAGGTGATCGATACGACATCTGAAGCATCCGATTTTAAAATTCTTTTGGAATCCTTCGAGATAAGAAATGCCCGCATCGCATACACGGATCATACAATGGCGCTCACGTCAGTGATTGAAGGATTTAACCTAGCCATGTCAGGTGACATGTCACAAACAACAACGGATTTACTGATCCGATCAGATATTGATGGTGTTTTTGTAACTTTTGAAGAGGTGGATTATTTGAACGGGGCCACTGTTTCTCTGGATGCCGGTATTGGTGCTGATTTAGAGCATATGATTTTCACCTTTTTAGAGAATGAATTGGTGGTGAATGGATTGGCTTTGCAAATGGACGGTAGCGTTGCCATGAAAGAGGAAGCCTATGGATTGGATCTGAAATTAGGGGCCAAAAAAACTGATTTTAAGACCTTGTTGGCCTTGGTACCAGAAGTGTATTTGCAAGATTTTGAATCCTTAAAAACAGCCGGTGAATTAGCCTTGAACGTGACTGTCAAAGGAGATTATGTGGATGCCGATCATCTACCGGCTTTTGATGCCAACCTTCTGGTTACGGATGCCATGATTCAGTATCCCGACTTGCCAAAGTCACTTCAAGATATCAATATCAAACTAAAGGTGAATAATCCGGGAGGTAGCCCTGATGCTACTTATACTGCTTTAGAGCAGTTTCATTTCGAATTGGGTGATAACCCCTTTGATGCTTCTTTGGAGGTCACAACACCTGTGAGTAATCTGACTTTTAAAGGTGGAATGCAAGGTCGAATCGATCTCTCGTCTTTAGCGGATGCCATTCCTATGGATAGCTTTGATATAAAGGGATTGGTCGAAGCAGATGTGACATTGGATGGTGATTATGCCATGATTGAAAAAGAGCAATACGATCAGGTGCAAGCCAACGGAAAAGTATTATTAAATGATTTTAGTTTCTCAAATACTGATTTGCCTCAAGGGATCTTAATCAGCCAGGCTGAGATGACCTTTTCTCCACGATATGTAGATTTAAAATCCTTCGCTTCACAAATTGGTCAAAGTGATTTTAATTTAACAGGTCGACTGGAGAATTACCTGGGTTATGCCCTTAAAGATGGGACATTAAAAGGGAAGTTGACGCATCACTCGAAATACATCAATTCCAACGAGTTTATGGCTGAAGCTACGGAACAGGAGGTGGCTGAGCTGCCTGAAGATACAACAGCTTTGGAAATTGTTGAAGTGCCGAAAAATCTGGATATCGTTTTTGCCTCTAAAATTGATAAGTTATTGTACGATAAGTTAATAATGAGCAATACAAGAGGTAGCATTGTGTTGCGTGACGGTCGCGTGTTGTTGGATGGGCTGAAGATGAATTTGCTGAATGGTGCTTTGACAATGAGTGGCCAATACAACACGCAAAATATGGAAAAACCATTTGTTGATTTTCAATTTGCCGGCCAAAACATCGATATTAATATGGCAGCGAATTCTTTTAGTGTAGTGGATTCAATGGTGCCGATCGCAAAAAAGGCAGTTGGAAATGTATCGCCTGATTTTAGTTATTACAGTGAATTGGGTGCTGATTTCATGCCGGTCATTGAAACGATGGATGGAAAAGGAAAGGTGAAATCTAAAGGCGTGGAAGTTTCAGGATCAAAAATTCAAAATGGATTAGCCTCCATGCTGAAAAATGAGAAATATAAAGTGATGAAGGCTGAGGATCTCAATATCAATTTTAAAATTGATAAGGGAAATGTGATTGTCTCGCCATTTAAAACAAAAGTATATGGCAAGCAGATTGAAATACAAGGTGTCCAAGGTATTGATCAATCCATTAATTATAAGATGACCATGCCTTTTTCACGCAAGGAAGTTGCCGGAATGGCCGGTTTAATGGGATTAAGTTTACCAACTTCGGGTGATGATCTAATGGTAGATGTCATCGTGACTGGTACCATTAAAGAACCGGAACTTAAATTGGATCTGGAAAAAGCATCCAAAGAGGTGGGGAAAGAATTGGAGAAAGAAGCTGAAAAAGCAGTGAAAAAAATATTGGAAGATCCCGATACTCAAAAGAAGGTGGAAGGTTTGATTAATAACTTCCTGAAAAAGAAAAAGAAATAAGTCTATGGAGTGATTCATGTGAAGGGATTAAAGTGAGAAAGCTGTAAAAGAAGTTCACGAACATCTTTATATAGCGATCATTTTTTCGTAAATTGAGAGTGAGTACAGAGAGATCTGTTGCTCACTCTTTTTTTATAGAGTATAAAATTGTATATTTTTATACCTTTCGGGAGGAGCCGGAAAGTGATGAATCACCTTTTATTAACCAAGTGCTGATCAATGAGAATTGTTTTTATAGCATCTTATCCGCCGCGTCAGTGTGGCATCGGAACGTTCACTTATAATCTTCGAACTGCCATGGCGCACCAGCTGGCGCAACATGATAACTGTTCCACCAGTATAGTAGCCATTTCACCCGAGAGTGGGAATTATATATATCCTACCGAGGTACAGAAGGTGGTGCCTCATGGTGACTACAAAGCCTACGAGGAAGCGGCTGATTATATTAATGATAATTTTGATTTGTGTATTCTGCAGCATGAGTTCGGGATTTTTGGTGGAGTGGATGGGATTTTTATTCTTTCGTTGATTTATAAATTAAAATTACCCTTAATCACAACGTTTCATACGGTACTGAATCAACCTTCAGAAGGACAGCGTCTGGTGATGGAAGCGATCTCCAAAAAATCTTCCGGAATAGTAGTAATGAATCAATTGGCCGTTGATTTTCTGGAACATATATATAAAGTGCCGCGTGAAAAGATTAAACGCATTGAGCATGGCGTGCCGGCATTTTCAAAGCCCGATCGGGGTGAGTTACGCCATGATTTGGGATTTAATAGTCATAAGGTTTTATTGACCTTTGGTCTGTTAAGTCGAAATAAGGGATTAGAGACGGTGATCAAAGCCTTACCACGTGTGGTGAAGCATTTCCCGGAGTTGAAGTATATTATTCTCGGCAAAACACACCCCAATGTAGTGAAGCAGAGTGGGGAAGAGTACAGGAATTACCTTAAGTTGCTGGCGAATAAGCGCGGTGTGAGTGCGAATGTGGTGTTTGACGATCGCTTTGTGTCAGATCAGGAATTGCTACAAATGATATATGCCTCTGATGTTTACCTGACGCCTTATCAAAATGAAGAGCAGATTAGTAGTGGAACATTGGCTTATGCTGTTGGAGTGGGAGCGTTGGTGGTGTCTACACCTTTTTGGCATGCCAGGGAGTTATTAGATGAGCAAAGGGGGGTGTTCTTCCCCTTTGAATCTTCTGATATTTTGGCGGACAAGATGATCAATTTACTGCAGAATCCTAGGGAAATGGCTATGATCAGAGATAATGCAGCTTTGTATGGAGCGCAGCTATCCTGGCCGAAAATTGCCCATAAATACATTCAGCTATCTCAGGATGCAGTGGATAATCCGGTACACCATGAGATGACAATCAATCATATCATTGATTTATCAGTGTTGCCCGACTACAACATGCAGCATCTCCTGCAAATGACGGATTCAACAGGTTTATTGCAACATGCACGATATGATGTGCCCGATTTCAATGAAGGGTATTGTCTGGATGATAATGCGCGTGGCTTGTTGCTCGTGGCCATGGCCTATCGGTATGTGAAAGATGAACATCTGATTGGGTTGATTCAAACCTATTTGGGTTTTATTAATTACATGCGCAAACCAGATGGGGGATTTCACAATCACCTGAATTATGATCGTACTTATAATCCCACAAAAGATTCAGAAGACTCCATTGGACGATTAATTTGGGGATTGGGATGTTTTTATCGTTATGTCAGTCATTCCCGGTTTAGTGAGTTAGTAGCTGAACTTTTGGATGAAGCATTAAAGGAGGTCACTAATTTTACAAGTATTCGAGGAAAAGCCAATGCCATAATTGGTTTATCACATTTAGTGCTGGTGAAACCGGAGGATCAGTCTAGAGTGGACTTACTGAATAAACTGTCAAGGGAATTAATGAGCCTTGTGCCAAAAGAAGCCCAGGAAAAGTGGGTGTGGTTTGAAGAAGAACTAACATATGATAATGGTTTGATGCCACTGGCCTTGTTGCATGCTTATCAAGCCACAGGTAATGAATTATATTTGAAAACGGCCCGTCGAACATTGCGATTCCTGGAAAGTCACGTTTTTGAAGAGGGGAATTACAATCCCATCGGAAATCAAAAATGGTATCGGAAAGGAGATGAAAAGAGCTTATTCGATCAGCAATCAGTGGAGCCAATGACCATGACAAGTGCTTACTTGTTGATGTACAAGATAACCAATGAACCGCGGTATCTCGAAAAATTATATGCTGTTTATTTATGGTACCTGGGCGAAAATGCCTTACATCGCCCGATGTATGATCATGAAACGGGTGGGTGTTACGATGGTCTTTCCGACAAAGGTGTCAATGCCAATAAAGGGGCAGAAAGCACCTTGGCCTATTGGATCTCTCATTTCACGGTGATGGAGGCCTATTATCAGGAGCATGAATGGCTTATTCTACAGGCGTGATGCCTTGTAATTTGACAATTAGCTATGAAACTTGCCATATTAGCACCGGTAGCCTGGCGTACACCGCCCCGTCATTATGGGCCTTGGGAGCAGGTAGCCTCAACGATCTGTGAAGGGATGGTACAAAAAGGGGTGGATGTCACCTTATTTGCTACCTTGGATTCACAAACACATGGCCGGTTAGACGGAATTATTGGAAAGGCCTATGAAGAAGATCCGGAGTCCGATGGATTGGTGAGTACTTGCATGCACATTAGCTATCTGATGGAGATGGCGGATCAATTTGATCTGATTCATAATCATTTTGACTATTTACCATTAACATATAGTCGATTGATTAAAACACCCATGGTAACGACTATTCATGGTTTTTCATCTTCCAAAATATGGCCTGTGTTTGAAAGGTATAATGGATCAACTCATTATGTATCGATTAGTTATGCTGACAGGTTAAATACGCTGGATTATATTGGTAATGTGTACAATGGTATTTGTGTTGATGATTTTACATTTTGTGATCAGCCGGAGGATTACTTGCTTTTTTTTGGACGCATTCATCCACATAAAGGAGCATATGAAGCCATTCAGATTGCAAAAAAGGCAAAGCGCAAACTGGTCATATCTGGCATTATTCAGGATCAGACTTATTTTGATGAAAAAGTGAAGCCTCTTATTGATGATGAGCAGATCGTTTTTGTGGGCAGTTCAGGACCTGAGAAGCGTGATCAGTTATTGGGAAAAGCATTAGCCCTTTTGCATCCCATTTCATTTGATGAACCGTTTGGCTTGAGTGTGGCCGAATCGATGTTTTGTGGCACACCTGTTATTGCTTTTAACCGCGGTTCAATGCCGGAATTAATTAATCATAACAAAACGGGTTTCCTGGTTTTAAATGTGGATGATGCGGTGGCAGCGGTGAATGATATCCGGTTAATATCAAGATCATATTGTCGCTCTCATGCCATGGCAAATTTTAGTAGTCAACACATGGTGGAGGGATATTATGATGTGTATCAAAAAATAATCAAGGATTGATTTTGTTTTAATGAGTGGAAATAGCGAGGTGGTAAATAATTTCTGCTACCTCGCTTGATATATGGTCAAGTTAAAATCCACTCTTGATTTACCTTGGATTCTCCATAATCTTTTGAATCAGGTCATCAATGTTAACCGATACAAAGGCCGATGCATAATCAGACATGGCATAAGGGATGAACAAGTTTTTGTTAAACAAATAAGCACCACAGGTATACACCACGTTGGGCACATATCCTTCCCGTTCCTCTTCTGTTGGAATCAATAACGGTTCTTCCAGGCGACCAATTACTTTTTCCGGATTGTCCAGATCCAATAAGTAAGCACCTAAACAGTATTTCCGAACAGGTCCTACGCCATGGGTGATAAGTAACCAACCGTGCTTTGTTTCTATGGGTGATCCGCCATTACCAATCTGTACCAACTCCCAGGCATATTCAGGGCGAAGCAATATTTTTGCATTGTCCCAGCAGCAGATCTGATCGCTGTACATGATGTAAGTATTAACCCCGTCTATACGGCTTATCATGATGTATTTTCCATTGACTCTGCGAGGAAACAGCGCCAGGTTTTTATCAATGGCATACTGACCATGCAGAGGTCGGATGCTAAAGTTATAAAAGTCTTTAGTTTCTATGAGTTTAGGCATAATGTTGAATCCATCATATGCAGTATATGTGCCAAAATATGATTCCGCACCATCCTCATGATAAAACTTAACAAATCGTGCATCTTCAATCCCTTTCATCTCAAATTTTGATAAGGGGAAGATGACGCGTTCAGAAAGGTCTGTATCCAGGGAGAATTTAATATTTGTATAGGATTCCGCAATCCATAATATTTCATTTAGGGTTCTTTCCTGTTCGACGGACAGATTATTATCCAGTTGAAATTTTTCAATAATGGGTTTTAGTGCCTTGTAGCTGAATTTCTCCGGGAGTGATTTTAAAATAGGATGACTTAACTCATCAGTAATATTCATTTGTGTTAAAATGTTCTGAAACTGAGATTTCTTATAAGTACCACCAAGTACAACTTCTGCTTCATCCACAAATACACCTGTTTTCGATAGGTGAATGTTATTTCCTGTAATCAAACCCCTTCTAAAAACCAGTGAGGAGATATGTCCTTCGCCAGTTGCCCGAAAACTGATGATGACCCGTTTTTGATCTTCGGATAAGCCGTCTTGATTGGGATCTTCAACAATGGAAGGATTAAATATTGCTGCTGATTCGAGCGAGTATTCCATAGTGAAATAGGACCCGATAAGTAACTGTTTCCATTGGGAAATCTCCTTTGGATCTAATTCCAGCTGTTGGATTAAATAGCTGATTTTTTCATAATGATGAAGGAATAGTCCGCTAACACGTCGGTGCCGCCTGGAGAAATCCCTAAGAATATCTTTGACCAGACGTTCTACTTTGGAGTCAGACATGTCCAGTACTTTTTGAATGATGCCGAGCGCACGCTCCTCACCAAAAAAAAAGAATCGGGCAAAAACCCGTTTAAAATCGGGTGTGATTTTTTGCGGTTTGCGATCAACTGAAAGTTTCATAGCTATTTGTTTTCAATCCCTAAAAGTTATGAAACAAATAGCACTTTGGCAATGCACAATTGCAAACAAAAAAGCCCTCGGCAATAACCGAGGGCTTTGAAAGTACCATTGTATGTAATGGTTAAACTCTTTTCTCTTTGATACGGGCTTTTTTACCAGTCAGACCACGTAAGTAATAAAGTCTTGCTCTACGTACTTTACCTTGTCTGTTCAATTCTACTTTCTCAATGAAAGGAGAGTTGAATGGGAAAATTCTTTCTACACCCACGTTGTTAGAAATTTTTCTAACAGTAAATCTTTTGGTTGTTCCTTGTCCTTTGATTTGGATTACAACCCCTTTAAATACCTGAATCCGTTCTTTATTTCCTTCACGGATTTTGTAGTATACCGAAATATTGTCACCAGGACCAAACTTTGGCATTTCTACACCGCCTTCAAAGGCTGCTTCAGCTACTTTAATTAAATCCATTTTTGTTTTTTTTATTGGATTAAAACTTATCCACGCAATATTACGTGACTCCCTTGTTCAGTAAGAGATTACGTGAAATCGGCTGCAAATATAGCGCTTTAATAGCGGAAATAAAAGCTATTTGTCGAATTGTTATGCCTTATACTTTCCATTTGATTCATTTTTCGCGTAGGCAAATTCCTTAATGTACTTCGGATTCAGGTTCAGAATTCGTTGAAGTATCCTTCGTGTGCATGAAATTAGTAACGATATTCTTGAAATAATTGATAATGGGTGTTAACCACTCCGATATCAATGCAGGTACCAGTTTAATGGGATTGAAATAGGTGCCCAATTCAATATATTTTATTTCCAGCTTTTTTTCAGATAATTTAAGCTGAAAATAGAGTTTCATTTTTTCATTTTCAAAGTCTTTGAAAGACTGAACATGAGCGTAGGGATTATTTTTTTGTTTCATCATAATTAAGGTAAACGGGGAAGAATAATTGGATAAATGATTTGATAATTGGCTTTTCAACAAGTTCGCGACGCAATAACCAAAATAGTAAAGCACAGAAAAAATAAAAGCCGGCTAAAAATAAGAATCCAGAACCTTGTTGACCTGTAATCTGATCAATCCAATAGGCAGCAGCCAGGGATACAAACAGGAATGCAAAGAAAATTAGGAAAAAAACCACCAGTTTGACGATTAGACCGGAAAAGAAACGGGATAAATTCTCGGCTGTATGGAGTCGCACTAAATCGACTCTTGCATTGATGTATTCTTCAATTTCTGCTCTGGTTTCATTGAGTTCTTCGGATATACTTTCTTTCATAGGTGTGGGTTTAATAAAATTCCCGGAAGCACTGTGGTGATTGCTTCCGGGATAAAATTCGATTGTTTAGTTTAGCGAAACGATTGAATTAGTTCGGCCCATGGGCTGGTTCTACGGTTACGTTTTTTTTGTATTCCTTTAACAAAGCCTCAATCCGTTTTTCCAGATCAACCATTTTTTGCTTCATTTCATCTTTTAGTTCGCCGCCTTTTTCTTTAATCCGGTCGCGGATCTGGTCTAACTCAGTTTCCATTTCTCTCAATTTGTTTCTGAGTTGATCTCTTGTTTCAGCTCCCTTTTGGGGTGCATAAAGTAGTGCTATTGAAGCGCCAATTGCTGCTCCGGTCAATAGTCCACCAATAAAAAATCCAGTATTTTTCATGACGTATAGATTTTACTAATTACCTGAATAAAATATACGAAAACAAATAGCCATTGTCAATTGAGTACATCTATTATTCATAACCTTTTATGGAAAAAGTTTAATATCTTGTGATTTTGTGCATAAAAAACCTTTTTCAATGTGAAATTAATTGTTTTGATTAAATATTTATGTAATGTTATAACTTTACCTTGAAAATCGTGTTTTCATAAGTCCATTGGCAATAAGGTTTGAATGGAAGCGACATGGGGCGTTTAGCGGAAATATGAGAGAAGTGACGTGTTAATAAGGTTAAAAGCGCATAATGGAGACAAATAGTTTCATATCGGATAAAGAGAGAAGACAAATAATTACTAATTACAGAAAGCTATTAAAGGCTTGCGGATCAATCATGCAGGCGGATGATGCGGCATTGATCCGGAAGGCCTTGAATGTGGCAGCTCTGGAAGAGCGCATTTATACACGCCGCCCCTCGGGCGAATTATCTGTATTGCATTCGCTTGAGGTGGCTTATATTGTCGTAAATGAGATTGGTTTAGGTCGTACAGCGGTTATATGTGCTTTATTGTATGATGCGGTGCAGGAAAAAGCGATCTCGCCTAATGAAATAGAGGCTTTATTTGGTCATCAAGTGGCAGGTATTATAAATGGGCTTGTAAAAGTAGCTGAGCTTTATTCGAAAAATACATCCATTCAGAATGAAAATTTCAGGAAACTACTGTTAACATTTGCTCAGGATATCAGGGTGGTGTTGGTGATCATTGCCGACCGCCTGAGAACCATGCGGACTTTAGAATTATATCAGGAAGAAGATCAGTTACGTATTAGTAGTGAAGTCGGGTATTTATACGCGCCTATGGCCCATCGTCTTGGTCTATATGTAATAAAATCGGAGATGGAAGATTTGGTGATGAAATTTTCCAATCGAGACATGTATAAGTTCATTGCTAAAAAGCTCAATGAGACCAAACGGGCCCGTGATAAATACATTCATGAATTTATTGAACCTCTCCGGAAGGAGTTACAAGAACATGGATTGAAATTCGAAATTAAAGGGCGTACTAAAACAATTCATTCCATATATAATAAGATAAAAAAACAAAATACGAAGTTTGAGAATGTCTACGATCTCTTTGCCATTCGGGTGATATTGGATAGTCAGATAAAAAATGAAAAAGCTGAGTGTTGGCAGGTTTATTCGGTTGTAACCGATAAATATCAACCTAATCCCAGCCGGTTGAGAGATTGGGTTTCGGTACCCAAGACGAATGGCTACGAATCGTTACATACGACTGTGTTAGGACCACAAAATAAGTGGGTGGAGGTGCAGATTCGGACAGAGCGTATGAACGAAGTGGCAGAAAAAGGACTGGCTGCACACTGGAAATACAAAGGTGTGAAAGGCGAAAGGGGCATGGATGAATGGTTGTCTAATGTGCGTGATATTCTTGAGAATCCGGAGCTGAATGCAGTTGATTTTATCGATGATTTTAAATTGAATCTGTACGATGAGGAGGTGTTTGTTTTTACTCCTAAAGGAGATCTGCGAAGGCTGAAAAAAGGGGCTACGGTGCTGGATTTCGCTTTTGATATTCACTCTGAAGTTGGCAAAAAATGTGTAGGGGCCCGGATTGATCATCGGAATGTGCCGATTAAATATGAGTTACAGAATGGTGATCATGTAGAGATATTAACGTCTACTAACCAGGAGCCAAAACAGGATTGGCTGAAAATTGTAGTTACTTCCAAAGCCAAGACTAAGCTTAAACAGGCCATACGCGAACTGCAATACAAAGAGGCTGAAATAGGCCGCGAGGTATTAAGCCGAAGGTTTAAAAACTGGAAGCTGGAATTAAATGATCAATTGTTAAACCAGTTGGTGAAGCGATTTGGTTTTAAAACGATTCATGATTTCATGCGGGCTGTGGCCATGGAGAAAATTGATTTCGCGCGGATAAAAGACTTTATCGTTCAAAGCGAAAAACGGGAGCTGGATGAGGTGGATGCCGCAGAGAAAAGTGCAGCCGATTTTCACACTGCAGAAGAGGTTCTGCCTGACGACGATGTGTTGATGATTGATCGCAATTTAACCCATGTGGATTATAAACTGGCAAAGTGCTGTAATCCAATTTTTGGTGATGAAATTTTTGGATTTGTGGCCGCCGCCGGAGGGATAAAAATCCATCGGGCCATTTGTCCGAACGCGCCGGATATGCGTAATAAATTTGGCTATCGCATTGTGAAAGCGCAATGGACGGTTGGAGCCGATTCCAGTTATCAGGCAACTCTTAAAATTACCGGTGTGGATGATATTGGCATTGTGACTAATATTTCGCAAGTCATCACCAAAGAAATGAAAGTGAAAATGCGATCCATATCTGTTGATTCGCATGAGGGTGTTTTTGAAGGAACCGTTACCATT
Source organism: Marinilabiliaceae bacterium (assembly GCA_016342595.1). Classification (GTDB taxonomy): domain Bacteria; phylum Bacteroidota; class Bacteroidia; order Bacteroidales; family Marinilabiliaceae; genus JAEINY01. The sequence continues at coordinate 13,863 of JAEINY010000032.1, read as the reverse complement.
TTCGTTGACAATATAGATAGTTTAACCATGCTCATCAAAAAAATTAAAAATGTGAAAGGTGTTTATTCGGTTTCGAGGGTAGGGATGTGATTTAATACTCTAAAAGTTGATTTTTCTTTTAAATAGAGTTAACTTTTTAGAAAGTTAACCTGAGCGTGTAATAATATAATACCATGGAAGAAAAAATCATCACATTAGCGGTATTGTCTTACGAAAGAGCACACATATTAAAGTCCCTGCTTGAATCGGAAGACATGGAATGCTTCCTCGAAAATGCCAACTTGATTCAAGGTGCTGTGTCAGCAGGTGTAAAAGTTAAGATTTCGCAATCTAATTTGGAGAAAGCAATGGGAGTTCTGGAAAGTATGATGCAAGATGACCTGGGCGTAGCCGATCGACAACCTGAAAAGATTCCTCCCAGGGTTTTACTACCGGTCGATTTTTCTGATTATTCCAAGAAAGCAGCGGTTTTTGCGATGGATTGGGCCCACCAACTAGGGGCTGAAATAACAGTGCTTCATGCTTATTTTAATCCGGTGATCAGTGCGGTTCCATTCTCCGATACATTCGCCTATGACATGAATATGGATGATATGGTGATGGAATTGGAGCAAAAGGCCAAAGAAGGAATGAATGACATTATTTCATTCATGGAAGAGAAAAATGATACTTATGGTGATAAGAAGATAGAAATTAATCAGGTATTGGTAAAAGGTGTGGCGGAAGATGAAATTGTTCGCTATAGTAATACCTATAAACCGCTGATTATTATAATGGGAACCCGCGGTATTGATCGCAAATCGGCTGATTTGATTGGTAGTGTTACTGCCGAAGTGATGGAGAAGGTGAAACAGCCCATGATGGCCATTCCGGAGGATTTCGAATATCAAGGTTTGGATATGATGAAAAATTTATTGTATGCCACCGATTTTCAGGAAGCTGATTTTAAAGCCATTGATGCGCTTGAAAGGATCGTTCGGCCATTGGGGGTTAAAATTATTTGTGCTCATATAGGTGGTGCCAAACGGTCGGAGTGGGACGATGTGCGGATGACGGGCCTGGGTGAGTATTTACGTAAAAAATATGATGAGACAGATGTGGTTTGTGATTTGGTGGAGCATGAGGATTTTTATGTCGGTCTGGAGAGTTATTTACAAACGCATAAGGTTGATGTGTTGTCGTTTACCCGCCGCAAACGGAGTCTGTTAAGTCGTCTGGTGAATCCGAACGTGGCCAAAAAGATGTTGTTTCACTCAACAACACCGCTTTTGGTATTTAATGACTGATTGTATACTTTAGAGGCAAAACTATTTGCCGAATGATTCATATGAGAGCCGGCTTATTTAGGGTCGGCTTATTTTTTTTCCTTTTTCTGAGTGGCGTTACCCGGGGTTACTGTCAATTTGTAGTAAGGGGTGAAGTGATATGTGATAATTCAAGTGCCAATGACGTTATTGTAGACTTAAGTCATGCTGACGTGAATGAAGTGCTTGATATCCAGGCAGGCCGTTTCTTTTCCCAACTAAAGTGGAATCAGATCTATATCTTTTCATTTAAAAAACCGGGATTTGTTTCCAAGGTTATTGAGTTTTCCACTAAGGTTCCTGAAGATTTTCCGAAAGAGCTGCTGCAGCCTTATTTATTACAGGTTAGGCTTTTCCCCGTATTCGAGGGAGTCGATACCGTTTTTTTTGAAAAACCTGTGGCCAAAATCCGGTTTGATGAAGCCTTACGTGATTTCAGCGACGATCGCGACTATTCACTCCAGGTACGTTATAAAGTGGAGGAGATGCGACGGAAAGGACGAGAGGTGAAAAAGACAACTGCTACGTCTGGTAAGAAAAAGCCAGAAGAGAAAGACCGTTCATTAAATAAGAAGCATCAGGTAAAGTCTAAGGAAACAGCCACTTCGATACAAGAAGTAGCCATCACAGTAGCCGCAAAGCAAGAGGTTAAACCGGTAAAGGAAATTAGTAACCTGCATCTGCCGCCTTTAAAGAAGAGCTATCCCAATGGCAAAACGGTCGAAGAATTTGATTTGGAAGGAAAACACATTGTACGAACCATTTTTTTTGACGGGGATTTTCGGCGTGTGCTAGTGTTGGTGACACATGATTGGGGGGCGATCTATTATTTTATTGATGAATTGCACATTGGTAATCGCTGCATCACCCGTGAAGCGTATTTGGCAGAAATAGAAAATGAAATGCATTATTTTAAACATAAAGAATGAAACGACCCAGAGGATTTGCGAGTGACAATAATGCGGCTGTACATCCGGATGTGATGCAAGCCATGATAGACTGTAATACTGGTCATGCCATTGGCTATGGCGATGATAAATATACCAGGGAAGCCCAAACTATTTTTAAACAAGTGTTTGGTGATGCTACAGAAATATTTTTTGTTTATAATGGAACAGGGGCCAATGTAGTTGCCATTCAGGCATTAACCCGATCCTTTAATGCCGTGGTGTGTGCGGATACAGCCCATATTAATGTGGATGAATGTGGAGCCCCTGAAAAGGCATCCGGGTGCAAGCTATTGCCAATCACCACGAGTAATGGAAAGATTACGGTGTCTGATATTAAGAAATACATGCATGGTTTTGGTTTTGAACATCATGCCCAGCCTAAAGTCATATCCATTACGCAAGCTACTGAATTAGGGACAGTGTATACACCAGCTGAAATCCGTGAAATAGCCGATTACGTACATAGCATGGGGTTATTTCTGCACATGGATGGTGCCCGTTTGGCCAATGCGGCAGCCGCACTCAATTGTTCTCTGGCAGAGGTATCCATTGGAGCTGGCGTTGATGTCCTCTCATTTGGCGGTACTAAAAATGGATTGATGTTTGGAGAAGTAGTTGTATTTGCCAATGCTTCACTTTGTCAGGATGTGAAATACATCCGAAAGCAATCCACGCAGTTGCATTCCAAAATGCGCTTTATTGCCGCTCAATTTACGGCCCTGTTGAGTAATGATTTATGGTTGAAAAATGCCCGGCATGCCAATCAAATGGCTAAGTTATTGCATCAGGGATTACAATCCATCGAAGGTGTTCAGATCACACAGCGTGTGGAATCAAATGGAATCTTTGCAATGATTCCTCAGGAGATTATCTCACTATTGCAGGAAGAGTTTTTCTTTTATGTGTGGAATCAGGAACGATCGGAAGTTCGCTGGATGACTTCATTTGATACCACCCAGGAAGATATTGAGACCTTTTTAACAGTGTTGAGAAAGAAATTGGAGTATATCAATAGTATAACAAAATGATTGAGTTCCCCGAAGCACTAAGCACTAAATAATAATGACCAAACCCTCAGATATAGAATTAAAGCGAATTAAAACGGCAGCCCTGATCCCCCTTTTTCTTCTATTCATTATGTTTTCCATTCGACTCATCGAGTCTCTGGAAGGCATTAGTCTGGGAACGTTGGGCATTAAACCATTATCCATTGAGGGATTACCAGGTATTTTACTATCGCCGCTAATTCATTCAGGATGGGATCATTTTTATGCCAATGCCATCTCTTTTCTGGTTTTAGGGACTTCTCTCTTTTATTTTTACAGGGGTATATCCCTAAAAGTATTTGTGTTGATTTATGTGATGACCGGTATCTGGCTATGGTTAGGTGCCCGTGATGCCTGGCACATCGGGGCCAGTGGGGTTATTTACGGATTGGCTGCCTTTTTATTTGTGAGTGGTGTCATTCGGAATTACATTCCTCTACTGGCTATTTCTTTAATGGTTGTGTTTCTATACGGTGGATTAATTTGGGGCATCTTTCCATTGAAATGGGATGTGCCTTACTCCTGGGAGGCGCATCTGTGGGGTTCAGTGGCAGGTACTGTATTGGCTGTTGTTTATCGGAAAAAGGGGCCGCAGAAACCAGTTAAGATGTGGTTGGAGGAGGATGAAGAAGAGGACGAAAATCCGTATTGGGAGGACATGGCTAGAGAGGATGAATAGTATTGACATTACGTGCCTATTCTTCGTTTGATATGGTCTAAAAACGCTGATCGATAGGTTTGTCCAATAGGAATGGACGTGCCTTGTATCTTAATCATATTTCCCTCAATGTGGTCGAACTTATTTATAGCAATGGCAAATGATTTATGGACACGAAAGAGATTTGATTTTTCTAATTGATTGAGGAGGTTCTGAAAAGTATCATGCACAACTATAGATTGATCTGAACAGTGTACCTTCACATAATCACCCAGGGCCTCAATGTAGTTAATCTCATTGATGATGATACGGTATAATTTCTTTTCTGATTTTAATAGGATGAAGGCTTTTTCAGGCAATGCTTGCTTGTTGGTTAAGGCATGTTGGGCTTTGTTTACTGCTTTCAGGAAACGTTCAAAAGAGAATGGCTTTAGCAAGTAGTCTAAGGCATCCACTTCGAATCCTTCAACGGCATATTCCGGATAGGCAGTCGTGAAAATAACGATTGGAGGATTAGCCAATGATTTGTAGAATTTTAATCCATTCAATTTGGGCATGTTAATGTCAAGGAAAATTAACTGGATATCTTCTCTGTTTAACACTTCAGTTGCTTCAATCGCATTAGAGTACAGGCCCGCCATACTCAGAACAGGACAATCAGCAATATATGTTTCGAGAATATCTCTTGAGGCTGGTTCGTCATCGACAACGATACAATTAATTCTCATGATTTAATTTTAAAGTGACTTTAAATTTATTTTCAGTTTCTGACACAGTAAAGGTATGCTGTTCAGGGTACAGTAGATCGAGTCGTTGCTTGATGTTAGCTAATCCTATGCCTCCATTAGAATTTGGCGTTGGATTATCTGAAATGCCTTTGTTGTTTTCTATTTCAAAACAGGTTTCCTGGGCATTTGTAGTGAGTAAAATCGTTACATAAGTATCCGTAATATCGCCCTTAATACCATGTTTAAAGCTATTTTCAACAAGAGGCAATAAAAGCATGGGTGCTATTTTCACTTTGTTCTGAATATCTGTTTGGAAAGTAATTTTAGATGATTTATCGATGCGGTGTTTCTGCAGATTGATATAGTTATTAAGGAGTTTCACCTCGTCATTCAGTTCAACCAGGTCATTATTTGAGTCGTAAATGACATAGCGTAGAATGTCCGATAATTTAATGATCGCTTCCGGTGTCTCCTTCGACTCTTTTAATGTCAGTGAGTAAAGGACATTTAAACTATTAAACAAGAAATGTGGATTTATCTGTGATTTAAGGGCTTTTAATTGGCTGTTGATGTTCTCTTTTTCAATTTTTGAAATTTGATGGTTGGCTTCCTGCAATTCAAACCATGATTTTGATAGCTTGATGACTGATGTACCTGAAAAATAAATGAAGACCAGAATACCTATTTCTGTCCTATTGAATTGCGATACAAAGTAATAATCAGGGAAGAAAAGATCTGCAAGCCAGTCAAAGGTAATTTGATTGAAGTAAGCTGTCATAAACAAGGTCAATGAAAAGAAGAGGGAATAATATAGGTACTTCTTTTTATTGAATAGCGTAGGAATTAATATCAGTAGGTTTAGATAGACACCGCTTACTATACTGATATGAAACAATCCGGAAAAGAGGAAATCAATCTTGGAAACAGGATCTGTAATATCAAAAATATGTGTGAACGCAATGATGCAGATGAACCAAAACAGGATATGTAATGCTATCCTGCTGGTGGTTTTTAGGAGGTGATTTGAGGAGCTCATCTTAAATTTTTTTCAAATTAAACGTCATCCTTTCAGAAGATTTACTTTCCTCATCTGCATATTTTATAATGAATTTTTGTAATTCTTTGGGCTGAGCTGTTAATAGGGTATAAATCCCATTGTTTTCATGTTTTATTCGTATCCTGTTTTTAGCGAATTGTTCTTGTAACCATTCTGTGCTAAACCAGGCTATTTCCAGTTGATCTGAAATCTCAATTCTTGCAAAGGTGTGTACATACATGAGGTGAATGGCTAGTATTCCATTGGACATATTCCAGTTTTCAGGGTAAAAATCGAGATACAATTTACCATCAAGCTCTACCAGGTGCAAATGGAATTCTGCACGTTCCTCAGGATGCGATTGGGAATACAGATGTAAAGTATAGGTGAAATGATTTTGTATTTCTTTGCTTCCTCGATCAAAGGGATTATTTAATATCTTTTTCCAGATTTTTTCATTAAAACTGACCTCCCAAATTAAGGAATCCGAATTAAAGTTTAAGCCATCTGATTTCCATTTGCCAATGATCCTGTCATCTCTTATTAATTCGTTTGGTGTATACAACGGATAAAAAGATAAAACGGTGCAACCAGATATTAGAATCAAACAAATAAAGCAGGTAAGGATTACTTTTGTTTTCATAAGATGTAATTTTAGTGATTAATAAATTTATGTCAAAATAAATCCATAGTATAGTCTGGTTCAACAATATTCGTTGAACAGCATTAAAACAGCGATGAATAAGAAATCAAGGTGTAGTTATTTAAAACCACGTGTCATCTGACTGAACGGCACGCCTGGTTTTACTAAAAAGCACACGTCATCTTGCCGGAAACCACACGTGGTTTTGATCGAAATCACGTGTGACTTTAATGCATATCACGTGTGGTTTTGATTCGAAGCAGGCGTGTCTTTCTGCCTCAGCACACGTGATGTGCTTCTGAAGCACGTGTGATCCGATGATACACGACCTTAGGTCTGAAATGAAACCGGATGAGAAGAGCGTGTTTTTTAGCAAGGCTGGTGTTTATTTTTTTGCAGGATTACATTTGTGATTTCTCTTCGGGTAGGTTTATATTCTATGCGGCGATAATATCAACTATAATAATTTCAGGGAAACCTGCACATTTTTGAAATTCTTTTGGCATCTTTAAACCCGAATTGCGAAAGGCTATGTTATCAAAACTGGAAATAGAAGCGTATTACATTAAAATCATCGGGGTCACCCTGGTGATGACGGCTTCGTGTGTTTCTGATTCGGGTCTTAAACAACTGAGTTACGAGGATGTTTTTCGCCTGGTTGAGGGCCGTGAGATCGTATTGACCAGTGAAGTTGAAAGTTGTGCGCAATTTTCAGAAAATTCGCCGGTCGTTTATTTTCATAAACCTCAAAAGCAGGTTGATGATAATAGTGTTTTATCACAATTGGCTGAATTCTTTCAGGCGGGTTCTGAAAAAGAAAATCTATTACCTCATACTCTCGATTGGCATAATTGGCAAGCCTTTCAATGTTCGGTAGATGAGGTTGATTTTCATACCTTTGATTCGCATCAACCATGCAGATGGCTTTGTAAATTACAGGAGTTTGCAGCTGATCTCAATGAATATCCGGAGGTCACTCTTTCGCCGGTTTTCTCAGGCACTAATTTCAAGACCCGTGCCGGTCCTTCTTTTCTTCTTTCTTAAGAGCTTACCTTAGATTTCTGAAGGTGCGAGCCATTTAATTGATTATTTTAATAATCAATGTTTCATTTAAGTAATAAAATAAAAACACATATAATATGTCATTAATCAACAATTTATTATCCAAAGTGTTGGGTAGTAAATCCGATCGGGATATGAAAGAGGTACAGCCTCTTGTACAGAAAATTAAGGATGTGTATCCTAAAATTGAGAAGTTATCCAATGATGAGTTACGTCAATATTCAAACGATTTAAAAGCCAGAATACGTCAGGCCATTCAATCAGATGAAGATCAGGTGGCTGAGCTTAAACAAAAGATTGAATCAGATAACTTGCCTGTTTCGGAACGCGAAAAGATCTATAAAGAGATAGACAGGATAGAGAAAGAGATGGTGGAGACGCTGGATCTGGCTTTGACTGAGGCTTTGCCCGAAGCGTTCTCCATTGTAAAAGATACGGCTCGTCGTTTCAAAGAGAATAAAAATATTGAAGTTTCAGCAACGCAATTTGACCGTGACTTAGCGGCTACTAAGGATTTTGTGGAGATTGATGGCGAAAAGGCCATCTATTTCAATTCATGGTTAGCTGGTGGTAATGAAATTACCTGGGACATGGTTCATTACGATGTTCAGTTAATTGGTGGTATTGTATTGCACAGCGGTAAAATTGCCGAGATGGCGACAGGTGAAGGTAAAACTCTGGTAGCTACTTTGCCCGTATTCCTGAATGCTTTGGCCGGTCGTGGGGTGCACCTGGTAACGGTGAATGATTACCTGGCTAAGCGTGACTCGGAGTGGATGGGGCCAATCTATCAATTCCACGGTCTTTCTGTGGATTGTATCGACAGGCATCGCCCCAATTCAGCTGAGCGCCGTGCGGCTTATCGTGCTGATATTACATTTGGTACAAACAACGAATTTGGTTTTGATTACCTGCGTGATAACATGGCCAGTTCACCTGATGATTTGGTGCAACGTCCACATAACTATGCCATTGTCGATGAGGTGGATTCCGTGCTGATTGATGATGCCCGGACACCTTTGATCATTTCAGGTCCTGTGCCAAAAGGAGATGATCAGCTATTTTCAGAACTTAAACCCAAGGTTGAGAAGATTGCCGAAGCTCAACGATCCTTTGTAAATAAGATCTTTGCTGAAGCCAAACAAAAACTGAAGTCGAATGATAGCAAAGTACAGGATGAAGGTGCTTTGTTGTTATTACGTGCTTTCAAAGGTTTGCCTAAAAATAAAGCACTCATCAAATTTTTGAGTGAGCAGGGGATAAAGGCCCGCATGTTGAAGACTGAGAACTTCTACATGCAGGAGAATAGTAAAAACATGCACATCGTTACAGATCCGCTTTATTTTGTAATTGATGAAAAAAATAATTCCATTGAGCTCACCGAGCAAGGTCTGGATCTGATTACTGGTTCGGGCGATGATCCGGAGTTCTTCATATTACCGGATGTAGGCTCTGAAATCGCTATTCTGGAAAAAAGTGAATTACCTGAGGAGGAAAAACTGAAGCAAAAAGATGAATTACTTCAGAATTACTCCATCAAATCAGAGCGCGTTCACACCATCAACCAGCTATTGAAAGCTTACACATTGTTTGAGAAAGATGTGGAGTATGTGGTGATGGATAATAAAGTAAAGATTGTCGATGAGCAGACCGGGCGTATCATGGATGGACGTCGGTATTCTGATGGATTGCACCAGGCCATTGAAGCCAAGGAGCGTGTGACCGTTGAGGCTGCCACTCAGACCTATGCCACCATTACCTTGCAGAACTACTTCCGCATGTACAATAAACTGTCGGGTATGACCGGTACAGCGGAAACAGAAGCAGGTGAATTATGGGACATCTATAAATTGGATGTGGTCGTGATTCCGACGAACCGTCCAATTGTACGGGATGACCGTGAGGATTATGTGTATAAGACTAAACGCGAGAAATATAATGCGGTGATTGGCGAGGTGGTGAAGTTGGTGAAAGCCGGACGTCCGGTATTGGTAGGTACCACTTCGGTTGAGATTTCGGAGTTGTTAAGCCGTGCCTTAAAAATGCAAGGTATCCGGCACAATGTACTGAATGCGAAGTTGCACCAGCGTGAGGCCGAGATTGTCGCCGATGCCGGTCTTCCGGGTATTGTAACCATTGCCACCAATATGGCGGGTCGTGGTACGGATATCAAGCTTTCGAAAGAGGTGAAAGATGCCGGTGGTTTGGCCATTGTAGGTACGGAGCGTCATGAATCACGTCGTGTCGACCGTCAGTTACGAGGTCGTGCCGGTCGTCAGGGTGATCCGGGTTCTTCACAGTTCTTCGTATCGCTGGAAGATGATTTGATGCGTTTGTTTGGATCGGATCGTATTGTAAAATACATGGACCGTTTGGGACTGGAAGAGGGGGAGATGATTCAGCACTCCATGATTACCAAATCGATTGAACGGGCTCAGAGAAAAGTGGAAGAGAATAACTTCGGTATTCGTAAGCGATTGCTGGAGTATGATGATGTGATGAACTCACAGCGTGAGGTGATCTATACCAAACGTCGTCATGCCTTGTATGGTGAACGCATGCAAGTTGATATTTCCAATATGCTGGTGGATACCTGTGATGAAATTGTATCCGAAAATCATAAGAATGGCGATTTCGAAGGTTTCAAGATGGAATTGATCCGTACCTTCTCGGCAGAATCTCCTTTTAATGAAGAGGAATTCTTGAAAGGTAAACCTGAAGAGATGTCTGAGAAACTCTTTAGCATGATGTGGGATGCCTATCGACGTAAAAGTGACGGTATCGCACAACAAGCTTTCCCGGTAATTAAAGAGGTGTTTGAAACCAAAGCGGAGCTGTATCAAAATATCGTGGTACCTATTAGTGATGGACAACGCGTATTTCAGATTGTGACCAATTTGAAAAAAGCATATGAAACGCAAGGGAAGGAATTGGTGCAATCATTTGAGAAAACAACCATGTTGTTAACCATTGATGAAGCGTGGAAAGAGCATTTGCGTGAATTGGATGAATTACGTCAGGCTGTGCAGAATGCCTCTTATGAGCAGAAGGATCCGCTGTTGATTTATAAGTTTGAGTCGTTTAACCTGTTTAAAACCATGGTGGGGCGCAATAATAAAACCATGGTATCGGCATTGTCTAAAGGGCACATTCCAATTAGTAATGCCGATGGGGTACGTCAGGCTGAAGAGCGAAAAAGACAGGATATGAGTCGCTTGCAGACACGCAAGGATGAGTTCTCTCGTTCAGGATCGGCACCTGCCGGTGGTGGAGAAGGTCAACCCAAGCAAAAAGAGCGCATTGAACCGGTTCGTGTAGAAAAGAAAGTGGGCCGTAACGAACCTTGTCCATGTGGCAGTGGTAAGAAGTATAAACAATGTCACGGTAAACAATTATAATTTAATGCAGAGATAAAACGATAAAAAGGTTTCAGATTTTTTCCTGAAACCTTTTCTTTTTATTTTAGTCGAAATAAATTAAAGCGTATGTTATTTAATGTTATTCATTGGAACGTTGATCCTGAAATATTTTCATTAGGACCTTTGTCCATCCGTTATTATGGATTGTGTTTTGCCATTGGCTTTATGTTGGGATACTACATTCTGGAAAAGATGTTTAAATCGGAGAATATCTCTGGCGAATGGCTGGAGAAATTGTTTATGTATGTAGTCGTCGCAACAATAGTCGGTGCTCGTTTTGGTCACGTATTCTTCTATGGCTGGGATTATTACTCACAACATCCGGGTGAAATACTGAAGGTTTGGCAAGGCGGACTGGCAAGTCATGGTGGAGCCATTGGTATTGTGATAGCCATCATCATTTTCTCGAAAAAAGTATCGAAGAAGAGCCCGATCTGGGTGCTCGATCGCTTAGTGGTGCCCGTGGCCTTGGCTGCATTCTTCATTCGTATGGGTAACCTGATGAATTCCGAAATTTACGGGCATGCTACGGACCTTCCTTGGGGATTTGTTTTCGAACGAAACAAGGAGACTTTAGCAAAACATCCCACCCAGATTTATGAAGCCCTATGCTACCTGTTCACCTTTGGTGTAGTCTTCCTGACCTATTGGAAAACCAAAGCCAAGGATCGCCAGGGCTTGATTTTTGGAATCTTTTTAATTGGCATTTTCTTATCCCGTTTCTTTGTTGAGTTTGTAAAAGAGAACCAGGAAGCATGGGAAGAGGGAATGACCTTTAACATGGGGCAATTATTAAGTGTGCCGTTTATATTGGCAGGCGTCTATTTTGTTTATAAAGGATTGACAAAAAAAATATAGGCGCCTTTAATGTCTTATTAAACCCGGATATCTTGGATGTCCGGGTTTTTTATGCCCTTAAGTGGTCATATAATTGAAAAATTGTGGAGTAATCTATACCTTTAATAATGCATGATGTCGTTTTGCTTTCAAATACGATATTATATGAGCACCTATTTCGCCGCAGGAGATATAGAATTATTTAGCGGATAATGGTGTTTCGAAGTTAAAATTAGGATTCACTTCATTAAACGAATAGCCTATGCGTTCCCTGGTCTTCTTTCTTTGGTTTATAAGTATTGGCGTTGTTGGTTTTACGCAGATAATTTCCTCATCCCGATCTGCTGACTGGACCTTAGCCGGGTTAAGAGACACCTCCACCAATGGATTTCAGACACTATATTTAGATGAACATGGTCTTATTGGCGATGGGCTGGAAAGTAATGATTTAGCTTTTTCAAATGTATTAGCATCGCTGTCAGGCCCTGGTGCCTTTTTGGTTTTTCCGGAGGGTAATTTCCTGTTTAATCAAACCATTCACTTACCGGGTAATGTCATCTTGCGCGGGCAAGGCGCCACTAACACTACCTTAATATTGGATTTTGCAGGCACAGGTCATGGTATTCAGCTTGAGGGAACAACGAATCCCGCAGATACTACCTATTTGATACAGTCAGCCTCCAAAGAAAATAATCTGATCACCGTGTGGAATCCGGCGAATTTTGCAATTGGTGATTGGGTGCAAATCATTATGCAGGATGCAGATCTGGTGACTTCGGACTGGGCTCAAAAAACAGTCGGGCAAATGGTTTCTATCGTTTCCATTAATCAAAATCAAATACAGTTAGCCTCCCCTTTACGAATAGATCTGGATTTGTCACGTACACCCTATATTCAAAAAATTGTTCCCAAGAGCAATGTGGGCATCGAATGTTTGAAAATACACCGGATAGATGATACTGCGCCTCAGCAAGCCACCAATATACACCTTAGGTATGCTACCAACTGTTGGGTGAGGAGTGTTGAGTCTCAAAATTGTACCTTTGGCCACATCGAATTGAGGTATTGCTCCAATGTACATATATCAAAATCTTACTTTCATCATGCTTTCAGCTATGGGGGTGGTGGCAGGGCATATGGTGTCCTCTTGCAATTTGCGACTAGCGAATGTCTGATTGAAGATAATATTTTTGAGCATCTGCGGCATTCCATGTTATTACAGGCAGGAGCCAATGGTAATGTGTTTGCTTATAATTATTCATGGGATCCTTACTGGTCCGATCCGATTGTGCCGTCTAATTCGGCCGGAGACATGGTGTTGCATGGGAATTACCCCTTTTTAAACTTGTTTGAGCAAAATATCTGTCAGAACATCGTCATTGATGATTCGCATGGTGCTTACAATACCTTTTTTCGTAATAGGGCTGAGAGCTATGGAATATATTTTAGTGCTGATAATTCACCTGATCAAAACCTGGTGGGAAATGAAATTCCGAATAAAAGCTTTCCATATTACCTGGTTAACTATTCCATTATGGGAACAGGCCACTTGATTCATGGTAACAATAATAAAGAAACTATAGACCTTCCCGGCACGCAGGATCTACAGGATTTGAGTTACGCCTATTCACAGCGACCTGTTTTTATACCATTGAATCAATGGGCTGCAATAGGTACTCCCAATGCCATAGGCACTTCAATGATTCCGGCTTATGATCGCTACCAGACAGGAAATATTTTCGGTGATGGCTGTGATCAACTCCCCAATGCACTCCAAAAATTAAGTGAAGGCACTGAGGTGGTGAAAGTTTTCCCTTTGCCGGTTAGAGACTTATTATTTGTGAACAGTCAGGCTCCCATTAAGAAGTTAACCATTATCAATGGATTAGGTCAAGTTGTCTACACTATATCTTCTCAGCGTGAGTCCTATGAGATATCTACCAGTGATTGGGAAAGTGGTAGCTATCTGGTTTCAATCCTATTTGAAAACCATGAGGTTTTGGTGAAAAAAGTAATCAAGATAAACTAGTGGAATGATTTGCATATTATAGTATTTATTATTCCAGGGGTGTGTTTTATACAAATTAATTGTAACACAGAGCCACACAGAGTGCTCAAGCCTTGACATGCTAACAAAATATGAGATAACTTGGGGAAAGTAATTAAAGACCTGAGCAAAA
>JAEINY010000031.1 GCA_016342595.1 Marinilabiliaceae bacterium | reverse complement strand
TTAAGAAATACTTTAAAAGAGAAAAATACAATCTACATCGAAAAGAAAATGATGGGTGGTCTCTGCTTTATGGTAGATGATAAAATGTGCGTGGGCATCGTAAAAAACAATCTGATGGCCCGCGTTGACCCGGACACATACGAGCAAATTCTCACTCTAACAGGCTGTCACCCCATGGATTTTACAGGACGCCCCATGAAAGGATTTGTGTTTGTAACACCAGATGGCGTTGATTTAGATGAAGATCTGGAAAGCTGGGTTCAACGGTGTCTGGACTATAATCCAAAAGCTAAATCAAGCAAGAAAAAATAGTACAAGCGGATGGTACTTGTAATCTTTTTTACATGGAGATTGTCATGTATGATGACACCTTGAAAGACATTCGAGAGTTAGATGCCTACACCATTTAACTATAAAAAAACAGCTTAACCAGTAAGGGATTAAGCTGCTTCATATTTTAGAGATACCTTTTAATTTAAGGCATCTTATACATAAATGCATTGATATTCATTCCAGCACCCACTGAAGTCATTAACACATAATCGCCACTATTTAAGTCGTGTCCCTCTAGTTGTCCTTTGCATATCAAATCAAAAAGCGTAGGTACAGTAGCCACACTGCTATTACCAAGTGTACGAATAGTCATGGGCATCACACTGTAATCGGCATCACGCAATCCATACAAACGGAAGAAACGTTTCAGAATGGCTTCATCCATTTTTGCATTGGCCTGATGAATCAGCACTTTCTTTACATCAGTCAGTGTTAATCCATTTATATCTAAACACTCTTTTGCCAACTTGGGGACATTTGTAAGTGCATAATTATAAAGCCGACGGCCATACATTTTCAAGAAGAGATTACCACCTTTCAACTCTGGATTATACCCCTCACCCATGTGCAATAAATCTATATGCTCAACAGTATCGGTCTGAGCAGCATGCTTGAGCATTCCCACCGGCTCATTACTTTCGCGGGCTTCTAATAAAACCGCTCCAGCTCCATCCGAAAAGATCATCGAATCCCGGTCATGTGGTTCCATGGAACGACTCAAAGTGTCTGCCCCAATCACCAATGCACTTTTTGCATCACCCGATTTGATGTAATAATTCGCTTGAATCATCGCTTGCGTCCATCCCGGGCAACCAAAAATGGTATCATAGGCGACGGTTTTAGGATTTTTAATACCCAACTTATACTTCACTCTGGATGCCATGGTTGGCAATACATCCGGATAATTAGAACCATGACGCATATCGCCTAAATTATGAGCCACAATTATATAGTCCAATTTTTCAGGATCAAATCCGGCATCTTCCAATGCGGCCTTTCCAGCAAACATTGCCAAATCAGAGGTCATATGTTTCTTCTCTGCACATCGACGCTCCGCAATATCAGTAATCTGTTCAAACTTCTCAACTATTTCCTGACCAGGTGTTTCAATGGGTGTACCATCATCATTAAAGAATCGATTGTTGATAAAATCATCATTCGAAACTACCACAGGAGGAATGTAACTACCAGTACCGGTAGCCACTGCATAAATCCCAGCCTTAGATTCCATTTATTACTTTTTAGCTATATCAAACTTTTTTACAATCGTCGAAAAATTTCAATTCCACAGAATTACCATCAAACTCTCCATACGAAAAGTGTTGCACCCAGTCACCTAAATAAACTAACTGGCTGCCTGGTCCCACATCGACCGTGCGCGCCACATGGCGGTGACCAAATATAAAATAATCGATTGATTGATTTTCTTGTTGTTGTAATACTTCTTTCGCGTAAAGCACAGAGAATTCCTTATCATCACCCAAATAGTTAACACCATGGGAATTTAAGTTTTTCTCACGACTCTTGCGTGACCAAAAAGAGGCCATGCCTATTCCAAAATTTGGATGCAGACGCGCAAACAACCATTGTGCAAACCGATTGGTAAATACCGATTTCAGGAAATTATAATGAGGGTCGTAATCCCCCAGACCATCTCCATGTGCCAGGTAAAACGTTTTTCCGTTAATGGTTTTCACTAATGGTTCGCGATATAATTTTATACCACACTCTGTTGTTAAATAATCAAATAACCAAATATCATGATTCCCAGTAAAGAAATGCACCGGAATTCCCGAATCCGTTATTTCAGACAGCTTCCCTAAAAAACGTGTATAACCTCGTGGAATGACTTGTTTGTATTCAAACCAAAAATCAAAAATATCACCCATCAAATAAATCTCCGCTGCAGTCTGTCTAATTTCATCCAACCACCGTACAAACCGCCTCTCATGCGCCTTATGATCTTTTATTCCTGGTGCCCCCAAATGCACATCTGACGCAAAATATATTCTTTTTCCTGTTTCCAAACTTAAACTGGTTATGTAAACCGGTATTTCCTTAATAATCGAACAAAGATATCAGAATTTTCAAGGATATACCAAATAAAAAAAGCAAGGACTAGAAGGGTTCGACTGAGAGAATTATATGGTCGAATAGTAGCTAACCAAGAGTACTTATTTATCTTCCCTAAAACCGGAAAATCAACTCTTCATCACCACCAGGTTTTAATCCATAAACCCGATACATGATGGCAATGTAATCAACAGCCATGTAGGCACCCCGTTCTTCAGTATGCCTGCCTTCCATACAGTCGGAGGCTAAAAAATTCCAACTGCCCTTGTAAATACTTTTAAGGTTAAAATAGTGCTTGCTAAATATATAATAATATTTACTTTCATAATGACCTCTTTCTTTTTCATCAATCGGAATCCCCATAAGAAACACCATACTTTTTCACATATTCAACCATTCTGCCTATCTTGCTGTTTAAAATGATGTAACTATTCATCATCAAAATACTTCACACATTTATGAAGGGAGTTTTACTTGTAAATATGGGTGGTCCTCAATCAATTGAGGAAATGCGCCTATTCTTGAAAAATATGTTTAGTGATAAATACATCTTGCCGCTACCTTCCGGATTGAGACAGTTTGTAGCCTACATGATTGCTAAGAAACGTTATCCGGCCTCCTGGGAAAAATACCAACTCATTGGCGGCACACCGATCATAAAACATACCGAAGCTACTGCAAAAGCGCTTCAACAAACTGCCAAAATTCCTGTATATCCCGCCTATTCATACACACCACCCTTCATCAGTGATGTGATGCATAAAATGAACAAAGATGGTATTGATGAAATTATTATATTAACCATGTATCCTCAGGCCAGTGACACTACAACAACTTCAGTATTTGCTGATGTCACAAAAGCGACTAAAAAATTACCGCCGGTAACCATTCGAAAAATATGTGATTACAGTGCACATCCGGCATTCCTGGATTACTGGCAGATCTTGATTGAAAATCATATTGAACAAGAAGGCCTAAAAGATCCGCTCCTGTTATTTACCGCTCACGCTATCCCTCTTTATGGTGTTAGAAAAGGGGATAAATATCCCGATACAGTTAGACATATGGCCAAACGACTGGCCGACATAATGAACCGTCGTTACGAAGTGGCGTTTCAATCGCGGGTAGGTCCAGTCAAATGGGTAGGACCAGATACGGATGATCATCTGGAAGAATTAGTAGCTGGTGGTGAGAAAAATGTGGTTCTAATTCCCATCAGTTTCACCACTGAATGTTTGGAAACAACTTATGACCTCAACATTAAATTAGTTGATATATATAAAGAAGATGAACGCATACAGCATATTTCAAGGGTAGAAATACCATCAGCTCATCCTCTTTTCATCGAATCTCTGAAAAAAATTATAAATGAATAATCAACATCGCGATATAGTGATTATTGGAGCTGGTGTTACCGGTTTGACTTTAGCACATCATCTCCATAAAAAAAACAAATCATTTCTGGTTCTCGAGAAGGCTGATCGACCTGGTGGCGTTATCAACACCCAAAAGAAGGCTGATTTTATCTACGAATCAGGCCCCAACTCCGGCGTTATTGGCCAACCCGAAGTAGTAGCTCTCTTTGATGAATTAGGAGAGTCAATTACACTGGAAAAAGGAAACGACTTGGTGAAGATTCGTTATATTCTAAAGAATGGAGAATGGCATGCCATACCCTCCAATCCAATACTGGCCGTCACCACTCCCCTATTCACTTTAAAAGATAAATTTAAGGTGCTGGGTGAGCCTTTCCGTTCACCAGGCAATAATCCCGATGAGTCATTGGCCGACATGGTAAAACGGCGATTGGGGAAAAGCTTTCTGGACTATGCCATTGATCCCTTTATTTTGGGTGTTTATGCCGGTGATCCGTCTATGCTTATTCCGCGTTATGCGTTGCCAAAACTATATAACCTGGAACAGAACTACGGCAGCTTCATTAAAGGTGCTATGAAAAAACACAAGGAACCTAAAACAGATCTGGAAAAACGAACCGATCGCGCGGTCTTTTCATTTGATGGTGGCTTGAGTAGCCTAACGGATGCGCTGTTCCAAAGTGCCGGCACACAAAATTTCTTATTCGGAGCCCAGGACACTGTTGTTTCACCCTCTGAAAATGGAACATACACCATCAGTTTTTCCACTGCGGAGGGTAAACAAGTTATAAGCGCTAATAAAGTAGTTACTACCACAGGTTCCATTGGATTACAATCCTTGCTACCTTTCATAGAAGAGCACCAGATGGCTGATCTGACAAACCTGAAATATGCCCGGGTAGTAGAAATTGCATTAGGTTTCGATAAATGGCAGGGATGCCCCATAGAAGGCTTTGGTGGTTTAATACCTCACAAAGAAAAACGGGATTTATTGGGCGTGCTTTTTATGTCATCACTGTTCAAAAATCGGGCACCAGAAGGGGGAGCACTGTTTTCTGTTTTCATGGGTGGCATTCGAAATGAGTCGCTTTGTGATTTGGATGACAAGGAATTACTATCGGTTCTGGAGCGCGAATTTAAGGACATCATGAAACTTCCTGATTTCAACCCACAACTAATTGACATAAAACGCTATTCACATGCTATTCCACAATATGCCATTAACACTGGTGACCGATTAGATGCTATTGAGAAAGTTCAGAATCAATTCCCGGGACTAATCATAGCAGGTAATCTGAGAGACGGTATCGGCATGGCCGACCGGATTAAACAAGCCACGCTTATAGCTAAGGAGTTATAGTTATGCGAAATGCAATCTTGACACTTCACATTATTTCGAGCATTGTAGCATTAATTATCACGTTGATGATTGTCATTCGGGCGCTCCTGGGTGTTTTTAAAAAGGTAGAACTCACCGTAAAGGATGTGAGATTTCCTTTCTTTGCCACCTTATTACTTTACCTTCAATTGTTATTGGGATCAATACTATATATTTTTTACATCCTTGATTATAGCAATGGTGAAATAGATATGCTAGCCGAAGCGTCCACCGGCAGTCGTTTCTGGGCAGTCGAACATTTTATCTTGATGGTATTTACATTAGTGATCGCACACATCGGCTGGATTTTTGCCCGTAATGGCAAAACACCACAGCTTATCTTTAAGAAGAACATTCTTTATTTTGGCGTGGTCTGCACCATGATCTTCATCTCAATGACAATGAACGCAATAAGGCACGCCTTGTGAATTTTCAGCAGAGAACAACCAATATTATAAATGTATCAATTCTATATTTGATCTGGAGGAACACGGTAGAAAATGAAAATACTTTTAGTAGAAGATGAACTGGAACTCGCGCAAAGCATCCGTAACTTTTTAGATACAGAAGGGCATTCGTGTGATCACGCTGCAGACTTAAGCATGGCCATACATTTGCTGGATTCACGCTACGATATCATTATACTGGATATAAACCTACCAGATGGCAATGGATTAGATGTGCTAAGAAAAGTTAAAAACAGAGGGATGAACACGGGGATTATCATCGTTTCAGCCCGTGATAGCCTGGACGATAAAATTGAAGGTCTGGAACTGGGTGCTGATGATTACCTGACCAAGCCTTTCCAAATGCCTGAATTAAATGCCCGCCTTAAATCATTAGTTCGACGGGTACATTTCAAAGGTGAAGAAGAAATCATCTACAATGAATTAAAAGTCGTACCCAGCCAAATTTTAACCTCCGTGAACAACAAACCGGTGGATCTGACCAAACGAGAATTTGACTTATTACTTTATTTCATTGCAAATAAAAACCGGGTACTCACGAAGACAGCCATTGGGGAACACATGTCAAAAGATTTCATGGACTATGGTTACACCGATGACTTTATCTATACGCACATTAAGAACCTACGTAAGAAACTAATAAAATCGGGATGTGGTGACTACATAAGAAATGTATATGGCGTTGGTTATAAATTCACAGATGCCGAATAGTAAGGTAAAAGTAAAAAGTCCATACAAATTGAATATTTAGTTCTGATCCTTTTTTCTATTACAGCATGAAACTACTCACCAAAACCGGCCTCAACTTTATCTCTGCCAGCGTTTTCTTCTTTCTTTTCGGCAGCTTGGGAGGATACTATTTTATCCGGCATGCTGTTAATAAGTTCCTGAACAGCGAATTGCTCGAAGCCCGACAACTGGTTGACAAAATACCTCTTGAAGATTTGCAACATAGCCAATTAACCTATGCGGATATTCAAATCACTATCACTGATAAGGACTCCCCAATACTTAAACCAACTTTCAACGACACGGTGATGTACAACACATCCACTCACAATTACGAATTTTTCCGCAAATTGAGCTACAGTAAGTTGGAAGACGAAACGCTTTATAAAATATCCATTCTGCGACCATCAACACCTTCTGACTTATTGGTCATGAAGTTTACGCTAATGCTTACCATTTTCCCCATCCTGTTCTTCCTAATCCTTTACATGGTCAATCGTCAAACCACAAAATCTTCTCTTTCCGTTTTTTATGACACGATTAAAAAACTGAAAACTTTTGATGTGAATAAAGATAATCGACTAGACCTAATGACTTCCGATGTGGATGAATTTGAACAGCTCAACGAGGTGTTTAACACCATGGAAACGAAAATAAAACAGGACTACGAACGCTTAAAAGAATACACCGAAAACACCTCCCATGAATTACAAACGCCATTGGCCATCATCACTTCCAAATTAGATGAACTCATTCAGGCGACCAACCTCACAGAAGAACAGATTAAGCTTATTGCCGGTCTAATGGAGACAACAGGGCGATTATCCAAAATAAATCAAGCCTTGATTTTTCTGGCTAAACTAGACAATCGCATTTTTAGCAATGAAGAAAATGTGGACCTCCTTGAAGTGATCCGGGAACAAATAGATTTATTAGAACCACTGATTGAAGATAAAAATCTGGCCATAAACATTGAAAGTAACGAAGCACCAGTACTTAAAATGAATCGATCGCTGGCACATACACTGATTCAGAACCTGCTAAAAAATGCCATTCGCCATAATATCCGTAATGGATTTATTAACATCAGCTATTCCAATCATCAACTCGCGATTCACAATAGTGGAAAAGCACTGGATGTTCATCCGGATGAACTGTTTCACCGCTTCCGCAAAAACAGCTCCCATCCGCAATCATTAGGCATTGGACTTTCTGTCGTAAAACGCATTTGTGACATATCCGATATCACTATTAACTATCTGCACAATGGTGATGACCACCGTTTCATCCTGGCTTTAAAAAAATAAAAGCGGTAATGATTACCGCTTTCAATTCTATAATATTGCCTAATAGGAAAGC
The DNA here is from genome assembly GCA_016342595.1 of Marinilabiliaceae bacterium. Classification (GTDB taxonomy): domain Bacteria; phylum Bacteroidota; class Bacteroidia; order Bacteroidales; family Marinilabiliaceae; genus JAEINY01. Next base: position 30,833 of record JAEINY010000031.1, on the reverse strand, counting down.
AAAGCCTTCCGAAGATCATCAAACCGTTCTTCATAGTCCAATATGGACAGTTTAATCACTTCGTGTGCTTCTTCCGCATTATACACATGTGTAATCTCTGACTCATGACTTAATCCCGGCATGTCTTTATACGTCAAAAAGTAATGCTTTAAACGTTTGATAACTAATTCAGGTAAGTCTGTAATATCCTTATACTCACCATACACCACATCGCCTTTTAATACGGATATAATTTTATCATCTGCAGCATTGCCATCCAACATTCTGAAACCACCGATAGGAATGGCTTTGGCTATAATATCACCATGTGGAATATCTTTTTCTGTCAGCACCAGAATATCCAACGGATCACCATCACCTTTTATATCTTTCTTACCTGATTTTTCACCACAATACGCACCCACCTTATTTCCACAATAAGTTTGTGGGATAAAACCGTATGGTGCCGGTACTACATTGGAGTATTTCTGAGGACGGTCAATGCGCAGGTAACCACTCACCTTATCAATTTCATATTTTATGGTATCTGTTGGCACCACTTCGATAAAGCTTGTTACAATTTCCGGGGTTTGATCACCGATATCTATTCCATGCCAGGGATGTGATTTATATCTCAATCCCATCAAACGGCCAATTGGATCCATTAAACTGTTTGTAGTCATGTCAATTTGTTTTTCATTTCTCATTAAGCCTAATTATCAATTCGGTAATTCATTTTGATGCACTAGCAGGTACAGTCATTTGGATTATTTAAACCCGGCGAAATTACACCAATAACCATTAACAACCAAACAACATTTTTGTGGACAAACAAATTAGCCCCCCCAATTTGAACGGTCCAGACTTCTATATTGAACTGCTTCAGCCACATGATGCGATTGAATAAATTCTGAGCCTTCCAGATCAGCAATGGTGCGGGATACTTTCAATATGCGATCATATGCTCTGGCAGATAAATCAAGTTTTTCCATAGCCGTTTTCAAGATTTGCATCCCCGATTCATCTGGGGTACCAAATTTCGATAGCATGCGGTTATTCATCTGTGCATTGCAGTGCACGTTTTCATCACTTTCGAAACGATCATTCTGAATATGACGGGCACGCACAACCCGTTCGCGAACCAAAATGCTTTTTTCTGCCGGGGGTGCTTCTGCCAATTTATTAAACGGAACCGGTACGACTTCTATATGCAGATCGATGCGATCCAGAAGGGGGCCTGAGATCCGGCTCAAATACTTTTGAACAATACCCGGACTACAAACACACTTCTTATTCGGATGATTAAAATAACCACAAGGACATGGATTCATACTGGAGACCAACATAAAGCTGGCCGGATAGTCAATGGTAAACCGGGCACGAGAAATACTGATACAACGATCTTCAAGTGGCTGACGCATGACCTCCAGCACCGTCCGCTTGAACTCCGGTAATTCATCCAGAAAAAGGACGCCATTATGCGCCAATGAAATTTCCCCGGGCTGCGGGAAGGATCCGCCTCCAACGAGAGCGACATCAGAAATGGTGTGGTGCGGAGATCTAAAAGGCCGCTGAGTAATTAACGAAACATTGTTACCTGTTTTTCCAGCTACAGAGTGAATTTTTGTAGTCTCCAAAGCTTCATCCAGTGACAGAGGTGGTAATATGGAAGCCAATCGTTTTGCTAACATCGACTTACCGGATCCGGGAGGTCCGATCATAATCAAATTATGACCACCGGCAGCAGCTATTTCAAGAGCGCGCTTTACACTCTCCTGTCCTTTCACCTCCGAAAAGTCGAAGTCTATATTTTGAGTTCCTTTTTCAAACTCCTCCTCTGTATTAATAGTAACCGGAATAACTCCATTCCCACTATCCAAAAAACCAACGACCTGTTTGATATGTTCAAATCCAAACACCTGTATCCCTTTTACCACGGCTGCCTCTCGAGCATTTTGAAGTGGTAGGATGCAACCTTTGAATCCTTCTTTACGCGCTCGAAGGGCCATGGGCAACACCCCTTTTACCGGCTGTAAACTACCATCTAAAGACAGCTCTCCCATGATGACATAATCCTTTAATAAAGAAGGAGATATTTGCGCAGATCCAGCCAGGATGCCAATGGCTAAAGGCAAATCATAGGCAGATCCCTCTTTCCGGATATCAGCAGGTGCCATGTTAATGACGATCTTAAAACCCGGCCAGTTGAAACCGTTTACTTTTAAGGCCGACTCTACCCGCTGATGACTCTCCTTAACAGCATTATCGGGCAATCCAACCATGGCAAAACGAATCCCTTTCGAGACATTTACTTCAATGGTAATCGTATAGGCATCAATTCCACTTACTGCAGATCCAAAGGTTTTTACAAGCATAGCAATCGTGATTTACAGGTAAGTTATAAAAAATCACCTTCAAAAGCCATACTCACGAAGTAATCCCCACAAATATCTACCAGGGATGAAAACCATTCATTTGGCTGAAATAAATAACCAACACAATAGTGGAGACAACCAGAGCGGACAAAGAGTAAAGCAAAATGCGACGTACAAACAGTATTTTATTGTGCGTCTCTATATTATGCTGAATTATTTTTCGCTGACTATAGGATAAGCGATTCCACCTGAAATTATAGGAACTATCCTTTTTAGTGAGCGAATCGACAGATAAAGCACCTCCATGACTAGAGGTTTCCACACTATGCAGCAAGGGAAAAGAAAAATCTTTATACCTGAAGGTATAGGTCAACTTTTTTAAAGATGATATCAAGCGTTCCATAATTACTACCTTTAAATTAATCCGTCCTCTCAAATCCAAATAAAAGATAGTAACTACCAGCTCATTAAGCCAGTACTTTTCCTTCAATGTACTGAATTAATACATGAATGGCCTTAATATGTATTTCTTGAATGCGATCGGAGTAACCAATATGAGGTACCCGAATCTCAACATTACAATGATCCTTAATTTCACCGCCTGTTTTACCAGTCATTGCCACAACTTTCATCCCTTTTTGGCGAGCCTCTTTGGCCGCATTCAACACATTGGGTGAATTACCACTGGTACTAATCGCCAATAACACGTCACCGGCTTTACCTACAGCTTCCACATAACGCGAAAAAATATAGTCAAATCCATAGTCATTACCTACACAGGTAATATGAGTAGGATCTGAAATAGCGATGGCTGCTAATCCCGCTCTATTATCGCGGAAACGACCAGTTAACTCCTCGGCGAAATGCATGGCATCACTCATCGATCCGCCATTTCCACACGAAATAACTTTGCCTCCATCTATAATGGCCTCTGCCATAATATTACCGGCTTTCTGAATCGCATCCCAATTGGATGCATCGTTCATAAAACGGGCCAATACATCTTGTGCTTCTTCAAAACTTTGTATAATATCGTCGCGTGTCATAGACTAATTTTAGGAGGTAAAAGTACAATGCCTTTTTAAAAGTTAAAATTTTTTTTACTTAATTGGCTTCTTATCTTTAATGCCAACGCTCAGCCAACTAAAAAAAAGTGATGAACAAACTTAAAAAGCAACTCCATACCATTATTTTCGAAGCCGATACCAAAGCTGGTCGGTGGTTTGACATATCACTGATTGCGTTCATTCTAATCAGTATCATCATTGTGATGATCGAAAGTAACCCGGGCTTATCACCCAACACACAAAAATGGTTAACGCTAGCAGAGTGGAGCGTGACCTTGTTATTCTCCGTTGAATACCTTTTACGTATCTGGATTACGGTGCACCCCAGGCGATACATTTTTTCATTTTTTGGAATCATTGATTTATTGGCCATCTTACCAGCCTTCATTGGATTACTATTAACGGGTACCCAGATGCTAATCGTCTTGCGTTCATTACGACTCATTCGTATTTTCAGAGTACTAAAACTTACCCGATACGTGAAGGAAGCCTCTATTTTATGGGCCGCACTGATTGCCGGACGAAATAAAATCGGTGTCTTTTTGTTTGCCGTACTTATCCTGATCACCATTTTAGGTACTGTCATGTATATCATTGAGAATCCTGTTAACGCCGGTTTCAAAAGCATTCCGGTAAGTATCTATTGGGCAGTTGTCACCTTAACAACTGTAGGATATGGTGATATCGCACCCATCACCACATTGGGTCAATTAGTAGCCGGCATGATCATGATCATTGGTTATGCCATCATTGCAGTACCCACAGGCATTGTCACCAGTGAACTGGCTAAAGAAATACGACATACCTCTGTCAACACTTATGTTTGCCCTACCTGTTTTAAAGATGGCCATGATGATGAAGCCACTTTTTGCAAGTTTTGCGGTACAAGTTTAAAGGATTAAATTGCTGCATAAGGCCTTTTCAATATTACTTGTTATCTTTGCACTATTAGCAGGCAGGCTTTACCATTAACAGATGCAGCATGAAGTTTACATTTACTAAATTAGCCCGGCATCGCACGTTCCAACACACCCCCATCTATTACGATGAGGCCAAAGAGGAACGGCAAGAGCGAATCAGACAGGCCAAAGAAGAGTTGGGAGTTTTAAGTGATGAAGAGAAAGAAACCGGGTATAAAGATCGTATCCGCGGTGGAATGCGGCGACGTATTAAGCCTCACTACGAAGTATCCAGAAGCATTAAAAAACGTTCTAATTTAAGATTGGTTGTCATTTTAATTGCCTTGATGATCCTGGGATTTTACCTGATTCAGGAAGGCATGAAATGGTTAACAGATTTTTTGGGGTAGTAACAGTTAGCTGAGGAAGTGATGACGAATCAGCAGTAAAGGAAAAAGGGGGAACATGTCAAATATTATTCAGTTATTGCCCGATTCAGTGGCCAATCAAATTGCAGCTGGAGAGGTAATACAACGACCTGCATCGGTTATTAAAGAGTTAATGGAAAATGCAGTGGATGCAGGCGCTACCGAAATTCATGTAGTGACCAAAGAAGCTGGCAAAAACCTGATTCAGGTGATTGACAATGGTAGTGGCATGACTGAAACCGATGCCCGCATGGCCTTTGAACGACATGCAACTTCCAAGATTGAAAAAGCTGAAGACTTGTTTGCTCTCCGCACCATGGGATTTCGTGGTGAAGCCCTGGCGTCCATCGCGGCTGTAGCACAAGTAGAACTTAAAACCCGTCAAAAAGATGCCGAATTAGGGGTTCACCTTTGCATTGCCGGTTCGGTAGTGGAATCACAGGAAGCCGTGCAATGCTCGCAAGGAAGCCAATTCATCATCAAAAACTTATTTTATAATGTACCGGCCCGTCGTCGCTTTCTGAAAAAGAATTCAACGGAACTGAGACAAATCATCAATGAATTTCAGAGAATAGCTCTGGCCAATCCCCAAATTGCCATGAGTCTGACCCATAATGATGTCCCGTTATTTCACCTGCCCAATGGAAACATCCGTCAACGGGTAGTCAACATGATGGGAAAACAAATGGGCAATCAGTTGATTCCGGTAGATACAGATGCCGTGATGGTTAAAATCACAGGTTTCATTGGCAAGCCCGAATCAGCACGTAAAAGGTCGGGTGATCAGTTTTTCTTTGTGAATAACCGTTTCATGAAACATCCATACCTGCACAAAGCAGTCATGGAATCATATGATAATATCTTACACCCGGAAACAGTTCCAGCCTATTTTTTGTGCCTTGAGGTAGATCCGCAAATTGTAGATGTAAATATACATCCAACTAAAACGGAAATTAAATTCGAGAATGAACGAGCCATCTGGCAAATATTGTGTGCCGCTATTCGAGAGAGTCTGGGTAAGTTCAACATGATGCCATCCATCGATTTTGATACGGCCGACCTTATTAATATTCCAGTGACCAAATCAGAAGGCGAATTGGTAGAACCAACTATTGAAGTTAACCCCTACTATAATCCATTTGAAGAACAGAGCCATCAGCCAGTATCACCACCATCATTTGGAGGAGGTGGAGGTTCCGTTTCACTTCCCTCAAAAGGATTTGGTAATGTCCAAAATACTGAAAATTGGGATTCATTATACAATGGTTTTGAATCATCTCAAAATGATTTCTTCCCATCAGAGCAACCGGTGGAAAATCCCATTGAAGAAGAACCGCAGCCGGTTCAACAAACCATTTTATCCTCCGGATTCAATGAAAACAGTCAACAAGGAAATCGTTTTTTCCAGCTAAAACATAAATACATTCTTACTTCGGTTAAGTCAGGTTTAATGATGATTGACCAGAAACGCGCATATGAACGTATTGTGTTTGAAGGCTTCATGCGATCCTTACAAGCTGGCGCTTCATTATCACAGAAAAGCCTGTTTCCGGAAGAATTAAATTTTGGACCAGCCGAAACAGAAATGGTACGTGAGTTAGTACCCGATTTAATGATTCTGGGGCTTGAATTGACCGAACAAAAAAACGGTACTTTTCTGGCTCAATCGACACCTGCCGGATTAGAAAATTCATCAGCCGCACAACTGTTAGATGGTATTTTGAGTGATTTCCGTGATGGCGAAGTAGATGCAGAACGGCAAATTTGTGAACAAATTGCCGGTTCAATGGCTAAACGAGCAGCTATCCCTTATGGTAAGGTATTAGATCCGCAAGAGATGAGTGAATTATTTGATCAGTTGTTTGCCTGCCAAGTGCCCAATTTTTCACCATCCGGAAAATTGATTATTTCCATTTTGGATAATGAAGAGTTGGACAAACGTTTTATTTAAGCTGTCACATTGGCAGATATGAATCTTGAAAGACAAAGCGTGTCACGTTTTTACATTATACATGTTGCAATGTTCTTTCTTTTATCCAACTAAACCGATTTGGCATTGAAGTTGTTAAAAATACGATTCAATAACACTAATACATTTATTTGGAACCACCCGGTAAACCTGGAAATTCATTTCCCAGGTTATTTTATTCTCCGGAAAGGGTCCTTTGATAAAAAATAAACGAGATGAATTATCGTCCTTCACCTTTTGCAGGATTACCCCCTATTACTAAGAATCTATTAATTATTAACGGATTGTTTTTCCTGGCTACATTGGCTCTTAAGAATGCATTAGGCATTGACCTGGTGGATTATCTGGGGCTGCATATGCCAATGGCGGAGCGCTTCCTCCCTCACCAAATCATTTCATACATGTTTATGCATGGTGACTTTGGCCATGTCTTTTTTAACATGTTTGCAGTTTTTATGTTTGGACGAACATTAGAAGCTCAGTGGGGTCCTAAAAAGTTCTTAACGTTTTATGTCGTAACGGGTGTTGGTGCTGCAATTATTCAACTTATAGTCAATTACATTACTATATTGGTTATCGAATCCAAATTATCACCGGAACAAATTCAAACGGTATATACTGAGGGAATGAGTGTGTTAGATCGAAGTATGAACTACACCAACTCTTTAATGGGACAATTGAACTTATCCATCAATACTGCAACGATTGGAGCTTCGGGTGCTGTGTTCGGTATATTAATGGGATTTGGAATGTTATTCCCGGATGCCCGCTTAATGTTACTTTTTCCACCTATCCCGATCAAAGGAAAATACATTGCCATCTTGGCATTAGTCATGGGCATATGGCTGGATTATCGTGGTAATGTAGCCCACTTTGCTCACTTGGGTGGAATGATTTTTGCATTTTTTATGATCCGTTATTGGCGTAAGAAAGGGAATTATTAATAATTTAGTTCTATCTTTTTCTTTACGTAACTAGCTGCCCTCACATGAGCATCATTAATGAAATAAAACAATCGTACCGGCAAGGTGGTGTTTTAACCAAATTGATTTACATCAACATTGCTGTTTTTGTAGTCATCCGTTTATTGCAATCTTTTATCCCACTGCTGGAATGGCTATCGGTACCTTCAGTGCCTCTGTCATTGCTATTTAAACCCTGGACAGTATTTACCTACATGTTTGTGCATTACGACTTTATGCACATAATATTCAATTTATTGTATCTTTTTTGGTTCGGTAAAATCTTTTTGGAATTTTTCAATCCCCGGCAATTACTGGGTGTTTATTTATTAGGCGGACTTTCCGGTGCAGCGCTCTATTTAGCGGCCTACAATCTTATTCCGGTACTTTATCAACACTTTCCTTCTTCCATTTTATTGGGCGCCTCGGCATCGGTTATGGCCATTCTTTTTGCGGTAGCCAGATACATGCCTGATCATCGTATTTACCTGATGTTTTTCGGCCCCGTTAAACTGAAATACATTGCTCTCATTGCATTTATTCTTGATCTTATCAGCATTCCAACACTTGAAAATACGGGCGGTCATATTGCACACATGGGTGGTGCCTTATTCGGTTTCATTTATGGCAGTAGTATCACCAAAGGGAGAGACATCACACTTGGCTTCAACCGTTTTATGGATAGCCTGATGAGTATCTTTTCGCGCAAAACCAAAATGACCGTGACCCACAGGCGACCGATTACGGATATCGAATACAACACTAAAAAAGTCAATACACAACGAGAAGTTGATCGTATATTGGAGAAAATAAAATCCAGTGGTTATGATAGTTTAACAAAGGACGAAAAAAAGACCTTATTTGAAGCCAGTAAGGATTAATCCCACCCATTAACCCAAGTGTTTTGAAAAAATTCTTCCGTTCCATATTTGCCCTCATCAGCCTGATTACTGCAGGCACCTTGTTGCTTTCAGTAGCCACAGCTTACATAAACCCCTATCACGCATGGATATTGGCCTTTATGGGGTTTGGGTTTCCGCTATTATGGATTTTGAACCTGATCGTATTGCTTGTTTGGGCATTTAAAAAACGCTGGCAACTGCTCATTCCCTTAATCGCGCTTCTATTGACCTATGGCCATTGGCAAAATGTATTTCAATGGAAAGGCAAAACGGAACAGGAGGTAAGCATCCTAAACAAGCCCTTATCTGTCATGACCTTTAATGTGCGTATGCTGGATTACTACAACTGGTCCGGTGAAAAAGATGCACACGAGAAAATATTTGACCTCATCCGTAAAGAAAATCCTGATGTGGTGTGTATGCAGGAGTTCTACACAGACATGAAAAACAAATCATTCAGCGAACATTACATTCTGGCTCGTCTCAATCAATACAAATACAAACACATTGAATATAAAGCCGGGAAACGCGGGCGCCGCAACTTTGGGCTCGTCACTTTCAGTAAGTTCCCGATCATGGAAAAACAAAACCTGAAGTTTGAGCAGACCAGCAATTTCAGTATTCAAACCGATATTAATGTAAAAGGATCACGCATCCGTATTTTCAACAACCATCTGGAATCCATTCGCTTTAACAGTGAACAATTGAACTTTTTGGATAGCCTCAATCATAAAAATGAGCAGGAACGCCTCGAAGGCGTGAAGGCCATTACCGGTAAAATGCGTACGGCCTTTAAACACCGGGCCAATCAGGCGGAAACCATTGGTCGCCACATTGCCAATTCACCCTATCCTACCATTGTCTGTGGTGATTTTAATGATACACCGGTATCCTATGTTTATCGAAAAATGCGTGGTAAGCTAAAAGATGCCTTTGTGGAATCTGGAAAAGGATTTGGCGGTACATATAATGGCCGATTACCTTCTTTCCGAATCGATTTCATCTTTCACGACAAAGCCTTTAAATCCTATAACTTCAAAAAATTGGATGTGGATTACTCGGATCATTTCCCGATTATGACACTGATTGAACTGGAAACATCAAAAAATTAGTACCATTAAGTTTTGTGCATTTATTTGCGCCTTAACGGCTCTGCAATATATACTGCTTTTCAGATATCTCTTTATTCTGAATTCCCTTTATCAAATACTTTAGTAATGATTCCTTAACGGAAAAACTCCCGGACTAGCCAGCGCGAAATGCAGTATATTCAGGGTTACATTATTCGTCATAAAAATATTATCTTCGCGCCCTAATGGAAAAAATAGTCAAAAGCATCGTGACCATGGTCATGGAAGGGAAACAATTTTCAACCATTAATTAAACCAAAACACAAATAAATTTTATCTTAATGACCAAATCATTTCTGATTATTTGGCTGGGGTTACTCATGCCCCTGGCTGTGTGTGCACAAGAGAATCCACGCATTGATAAAGAAGTATTGTTAAATGGTGTGTCAGCAAAAGAAGCCGTGCTTCAGGAATTACGACAGGCCGAGAAATACTACCGTAAAGGAAATGGTTTCTACGATGAAGCATTGATACACTACAACCGAGTTCTGAACCATCAGGCCGAACAAGAGGCGTTAAATTACAAAGTAGCCGTCTGTTACCTATGGTCATCTGATAAACAGGCAGCATTGCCGTTTTTAATGAAATGCACGCCTGCTGTGGCAAAAGATTATTACCTGTTGTTAGGCAAGGCGTATCAGCATCAGCTAATGTATGATGAAGCCGCCCGGGCTTTTGATGACTATAAAAAGACGCTGAAGCACTGCCGCTTAAAATCGAACCGCGCTATGCTCGACCAGCTGGAAAGCAACTGTCAATTCGCTAAAGCAGCAGTAGCCGATTCGGCACCGGTGATTATCACCAATATGGGGCCCGTTATTAACAGCTACTACGATGATTACGGTGCCATAACGGTCCCTTGGGATTCGGTGATATACTTCACATCACGGCGCCCCAAAAGAGTGTCAGCCACAACCGTATCACGTTATAAATATAATGAGAGGGTGTTATTTGCCAATAGCTGGCACAATGCAGATAACAACCAGGAAGTAATGCCGGTACGTAAACTAAACAAAGGAGTGCACCATGCTTTAGCCGGCATAAACAGCGAGCAAAAGAAACTCTATTATTATAAAGGACATGACCATCACGGCAGTCTCTATTCCACATCAATAAAGCGTGGCAAAGCAAAGAAAACGACGAAGCTAAAAGGACGCATTAATCACATTGCGTACCAGGAAGCGTCCATTTCAGTAGCCAATGATGGTACAGCATACTTTATCACCAACCGACGTGGTGGTATAGGTGGCAAAGACATCTGGACTGTGAAGCAAACCGGTAAGAACCGTTTTCGTCGGTTGAAGAACCTGGGAGATGTTATCAATACCCCTTTTGATGAAGTCAGTGTGCATATCACTCCTGATGGACAGATGCTCTACTTCTCATCCCTTGGCCATGAGGGGATGGGCGGTTTTGATGTATTTAAATCACAAAAGCAAGAGGATGGCACCTGGGGACAACCCGTGAACCTGGGATATCCTGTTAATAGTGCAGCCGATGAGCTTTTCTATCAGCCTACTTCCGATACACTGGTGGCTCTATATGCCTCAGTGCGCAAAGGCGGATGGGGCGGCCTGGATCTTTATAAAGTAGTAACCGATACCCGTATCCCCTTTACCTTGACCGGTAACGTAACGGATGCGAAAGATGGTACACCCCTGCCCGCACTGGTTAATGTGATGAATAATGCTACCAATGAACTGGTAGCCGCTGCACCGGCTGATCCAACAGGTGCTTACAGCATCCACTTTGAAGATGTGGGACCTTATAGACTACAAGTTGACAAGTCCGAATATGTGTCAATAACGGATACATTTGCACTCCCCACCCAACGACATGCGGTCATTAACCGGGATTTCCAGATGGAGAAAGTCATGACACCTTTCACATTGAGTGGTACCATCACCGACACTATTACCGGGTTACCCTTACATGCCCGGATACGTTTTACCGATCTGAATACCGGCTCCCTGTTGGTAGAGCAATGGACACATCCGGTATCGGGGCAATATGCTGTAACATTAGACAACCACTACAATGTGAGCCTTAAAGTGATGACCGATGGCTTTTTCATAAAACGTGACAGTATTAACGGTTTTTTGATGGATTCCTCGCTAATAGAACGAAATTATCAACTGCTGAACACAAAGAAAACCTATACGATTCAGGGGGTAGTGCTGGAGGAAGGCAATAACCAGCCTCTTGCCGCTGAAATACAACTCCGTTATCCGGGCAAAACGATACCTTTCAATATTGTAGAAACAGATTCGTTATCGGGTGCCTACAAAACTCAGGTATTGGGTGATAATCTGTTTATTATATCCGTGAAAGCCGATGGTTACTTTTACATCAACGATTCGTGCCACATCACGCAAACCGATAGCCTCTTTATCCAAAAGGAATTCCGCTTACGTAAGATGAAAATCGGTGCTAAGATCATCATGCGCCACATCCTGTTTATCAGCGGGAAATCCACGCTTAAATCACCCTCCTTTAAAGAGCTGGATCAATTGACAGCTTTACTTATGGAAAACAGTAATGTGAAAATTGAAGTATCGGGCCATACCGATAATGTGGGTTCAGCTGCGTTAAATAAGCGAATCTCCAAAGCCAGAGCCCTGGCCGTTCGTCAATACCTTATTTCGAAGGGTGTGGAGCAAGACAGGATAACCTATCAGGGCTATGGCTTCGATCAGCCCATCGCCACCAATTCAACCAGTGAAGGACGAGCTCTTAACCGAAGAGTGGAAATTAAAGTATTGCAATAAAAGAAAAAGATATGAAGATACTTATTAAAACCAGCGGGACTTGGCGTAATCAGATTCCCTGCCCGCTACGGAAAAATATACATACCCTCCTGCTAAACCTTTTTCTGGCCAGTGGTTTAATGTATTTATTCACAGCCTGCGAGGGCGAAACTATTGTGATCGATGATATCTCTGATGAGACCGACCGCATTTATGAAGTGGCAGCACCACTGGGTAAGGTACATGTCACTATAGATGACCTACTGAAAGAATTTGACACAGATTCTGTCATTCAGGAAAAAGAAGATGGTACGTTGTACAGTGCCTATCAGCAAGACTATTGCTACGAATGGAACGATATGTTAAAGCTAAATGATGTGCTGTATAACTGGGAATATCCAGTCTTGTCTGATGCGAAGCTTAGTGCACTAAAAGCCTCTGCTGCCCATGTGGAGTATACGGAGCAGGTGGTTCTGAACAATGAAGACGGAGTACGCCTGGACAGCATGATCATATACCAGGCAATGCTGCAACTATCCGTGGTTGTTCCGGATGGTCTCGAAGCAGGCATTACTATCTCAATTCCTGAAGTCACCAAAGATGGCACGGCACTTTCTTACACGTTTCAGACAGGCATGGCCCAGAATCGTTTCTACATCAATGAGCCCCTTAATGGTTATAGTATTGATTTCTCGCATTCAGCCGAACATCCCTATGGTTTTATCTCCGTAGTAAGTCAGTTGATCACTACCAACCTATCTGCTGGTAGTGCGGATCCTGTTACGGTTACTTTTACACTATCAGATATTGTACCGGACATCACATTTGGCCAATTCGGTCAGAAAGCAGTTGATGAAAAAAATATGGATGTATCTTTTGACATCTTCGATCAATTTGATCTGGATGCTACCATTGACTTTGCAGATTACTGGGTGTCCATAACAGCGGATAACAGTATTGGAGCACCATTTGATGTTCAGCTTGAAGATATACATCTCATAAATACCACGACTAATGAATCGAAACAATTGTTGATGGATGAACCACAATTTTCCATTGACGCAGCCGCCTATGGTGACCCCATTGTAACGGCAACAGGAGGCTTAGAGATTTCACGTGCCAATTCCAACATCGTTGATCTTGGTATAACTACCTATCAACCGAACCAGATAAACGGACGCATTGTAGCTTCTTTAACAGCCTCTGATGATGAACAGCTGTATTTCCTCAGTCGTACGAGCAAAATGAAATCAACGATCTCGTTGGGGATACCATTATGGTTTAAAACCTCCCTCTATTCACGGATAGATACCATTGATTTTGACTATAACAGCGAGGTTGGAGACGATGATAAGGTGACAGAGAATCTACAGGAGGCAAGCATGTATTTCACATGTGACAACGGCTTACCCTTCGATATGGAAATCCAGGCTTATGCGATGGATGAACAGTATCAGAAAGTAGATTCATTATTTAAAGGGGAAGAGGGTGCAAAGCTGATTCCGGCGGCTAAAATCAATCAGCAAGGATTGGTAGTTGAAAGTACAAAGACGGATTTTACTGCACAGTTGCAGCAAAAACAACTACAGCAATTCAAGGAGCGAGGTGTTAAATACATCTTTATCCAGTCAGGTGCTGTCACAGCCAGTCAGGGAGCAGACTTTGTAAAAGTATCCCGCACAAATTTTATGGATGTGTCAGTGGCCTTAGAAGCCAGCGGCCGTGTAAACTAAACCTGTTACAAATACTATAAAATCGAATCATGATTCACACTATAAAACAGCGTATCCTGACTCTGCTGGCCCTCCTGTTGATGGCAGCCGGTGGCCTGATTGCGCAAAATCCAACATCGTTGTACTACCTGGAAAACCTGCCTCAGAATAACTTTGTGAATGCAGCTATGATGCCGCGTTGTAAAGCATTTGTAGGGTTTCCGTTTATTAACTCCATTTATACCTCTGCGCATTCCGATTTAGCAGCTAATGACCTCTTGCAAAAAACAAATGGACAATGGCTGCACCCCTTACGACAGTCCTTTGATTATAATAAGCTCTACAAGAGTGTCGGCAGTTCTGTGTCTTTCTCTTCTTCAGAGTATGTCGCACCCCTCTTCTTTGGTTTCAGGACAGGGAAAGGCTATGTCACCTTTGCCATGAGTGAAAAGATAGGTGTACGTGGCAATATTGCGACCGACCTGTTTAAGATCGCTGAGAATGGATTTCCTGACAACAGCACATTCGACCTCTCTTCCACCAGTGTGAAAGCAATGTATTACCGGGAAATTTCGTTGGGATATGCCCGCGAAATAAATAATAAACTCACTTTGGGTGTTCATCTGAAACCATTGTTCGGACAGGGAGCCATAGAGTCGCGTATGGATAAGCTGCTATTAAAAACCTCCAAAGAAGCATATAGTGTTGATGTAACCGGCGACATCTATTCATCATTACCCATCGATGTGGAAGAAGGTGAAGACGGTCTGCCCGAAAATATTGAATTCAGAGATATGGATGCCAAAGAGGCGATCGATCAATATGGATTTAACTTCTCAAATCCCGGTCTGGCAATTGACCTGGGTGGAGTATATACCCTCAATGAGAACTGGAGCTTCTCAGCAGCTTTAAATAATCTGGGTTTTATATCCTGGAAAGAAGATTTACATTCGATTTCATTCAATGGAAAATATTCCTTTGACGGACCCGATTTGACAGTCTATAACCGCGACAGTATTGGTGACATTATGGAGTCGGTACTTGATTCTATGAAAAATGCCATTTCATCCAATACAGCCCATAAGTCCTTTACCTCCACACTTGCTCCGGCACTCTACCTAGGCTCCTCATACAGTGTGAATCATGTGCTGGGATTAGGTTTCCTGTCGCGTAGTACCTTCGAGAAACATAACTTTCGCCAGGAGTTTAGCCTCTCAGCCAATCTGAATCTCTATCATTGCTTAACCACCCATGTAAATTATAATGTTGAGATTAACGGTGGAAACAATATCGGAATGGGCTTAGCCCTGAGGGCAGGCCCAGTGCAATTTTACTTCCTGGCTGATCATATTCCTTTAAAATATAACATCATAGATGATAACGGAAGTCAGATACCCGTACCAATGAGTATGGAAAATGCCAGCTTTATGTTGGGTATTAACTTTGTATTTGGGGCCAATGGTTACAAAAACAAACCAATGTTGAATACCAATTCAAGGTTTTAAATCTAGCACGGCATTAAAATGGTCATTGCGAAGCTATCTGATCTAATCTATGATCCATTACCTCAACGGCAGTTGGCACTCACATCATTCGCCAACTGCCACAAACCATCAATGACGATAGGTATTGATTCATTATCTTTTATAATCGCAGCCTTTTATGCAATGAGTTCCTTTCTATCTTCCTCCCGCAAATGTTTGGTGGAGGCCTATATATGAAAAATGATAGGTACGTGGAGCTTGGGTAGAGACTGTGCCATCATTTGATGTTTTAAATGGAAAGTAGTTAAGATAATACCGATACAAGCAAAAGTATTTTCACATATAAGATAGCCAGGTCTATTGAATTTTGAGCCCCAATATCTTTTCATAACATCCTCATCTTCACCCCCACACTAAACAACAAATAATGGTGTTTCTTAAAGTAGTCCTGATAAGTCACACCCACAGAAGGCGACAAATGAAAACTCCCCTTTTGCCAGATGCGATAATCGCCAACAAACTTAAACTCCTGTCGATACCGGGCATCATCTGATTTTCGTGCCGTCCAACGGTAAGTGGAGGAGATATTTATCTGGTTCTGCTGAAGAGACAGATCAAAACCTGTGGAGCTCTCAAAATAGGTGGTCTTCGGATCTAACAAAGATGTAAAACCAATCCCATAATTCAACTTCAGATTTTTAATGGGTATCCTCAACATCAATACCTGCCAGTCGAAGGATTGCAGCGTTCCGGTATAATCATGAAATTGTGAATAACGTAAATCAGTAGCAAACAAGCCCCAGTTTCCCCTCAGATAAGGATTAAATGAGAGCTCACTCAAATTGGTACTATATTCCAGACCTGTCTCCAAAGAAATCAAGTTGGGAATGCGGTCTTTTTTCTCAAGCACCTGTTGTTGCGCCACTACCGTCACTATTCCGACACCTTTCACCAAACCTAAAAACAACTCAGCAAATACAGCTCCTCCATAACTATCGGCCTGTGAACAGGAGCCGGACGAAGAAACACCGGATGCCCGAATACCTGTACCTGATCTAAAGGGGCGACTATCATCACTCACCTGCTGCTTAATCTCTGCTACCTGGGCATAATTTGCCACACAGCCAAATGCCCAAATGCCCGTTAAAAGAAAGAATCTGGTTAAATTATATGCACTGCTATTCATTATCTCACATTCATTAAATAAACAATCGTTTTCTTTTCTGATGGCCCAAATGAGCATAGTTAATTCAGCACTCTTATGGTCATCACAGAATGATACACAACTTTTTACTATCTGCATTTAAAAATGAGGCCTCAGTAATTTTTTACAAACATTTTTCCATCGTGCGTACTTCACATAAAAGACAAATCCGAATGCCTTTACACTTACGCCTCCATACAAAAAAACACATCTTTATCAATCAATTCTCCAGGATCCGAAAATAGTAATTGCAGGAAATCAGCTCCCGTCCAGGCTAAATTTGCATCCATATAACCTTATGAAAGACCACACCTTTCATATAGCCAATGAAATAGAAGAAAATGCTAAAGGAATCGAATATAATACCAATTGAAAGGTAATTACAAGCTATTGAAAGGTGTTTTTCACTCTTAATCCCTATCAAGTTATCGATTGAAAGCCATAAATTATCAATTGAAGGGAAAAGAAAGACTAAACAAAAGAGATAATGCCTCCCAAATAGGTATTGAATGCTTCCGTGTAAGTAGGTTCCAAAGTGAAGTTGCCTCCTGAACAAATAGAGTTGGTTATTTCAGATCAATCAGAATGTATTCAAGCGGGATCGCGATTTGCGGATGACCAAAACACACCTGCTTCATCAATTCTTTCATAGCTCCCTCAAAAAAACTATTTTTGCACATCGCAATTATTTAAAAACTCAGTGCCTTTGTGTCGCTGTGTGTATTTGTCTTGTATCTTGATGCTTTATTCTTGATACCAACTTATTAAAGTATGAAACAATATTTGGATCTCCTGCAAAGGGTGTTGGATGAAGGTGTAAAAAAAGAAGATCGTACCGGAACAGGTACCATCAGTGTATTTGGTCATCAGATGCGTTTTGATTTGAGTGACGGTTTCCCAATGGTCACCACTAAAAAACTGCACCTTAAATCCATTATCCATGAGTTACTGTGGTTTCTCAAAGGCAGCACTAATGTGAAGTATCTGCAGGACAATGGCGTTCGCATCTGGAATGAATGGGCCAAAGAAGATGGTGAATTAGGCCCTATCTACGGCTATCAGTGGCGCTCATGGCCCGATTATAAAGATGGCCACATTGACCAGATTGCCCAGGTGATTGAAAGCATTAAAACCAATCCCGATTCGCGCCGTCATTTGGTGAGTGCCTGGAATGTGGGGGCCATTGACGACATGCAGTTACCCCCTTGCCATATTCTGTTTCAATTCTATGTGGCCGAAGGGAAATTGAGCTGCCAGTTATACCAGCGCAGTGCCGATATCTTTTTAGGGGTACCCTTTAACATTGCGTCATATGCCTTACTATTGATGATGGTAGCCCAAGCCACCGGACTGCAACCGGGTACTTTTGTACACACCCTTGGTGACGCGCACATTTACCTGAATCATTTGGAACAAGTGAAACTTCAGCTGACACGTGAGCCCATGACTTTACCTCAAATGGAAATCAATCCGGATCGAAAAAATATTGATGATTTTGTGTTTGAAGATTTCCAACTGAAAAATTACGAATCACATCCCCACATCAAAGGGGCGATCTCGGTTTAACATTAGATTCTTTTCCCCGATAACATTCGGGGTTTTACCTTTTAACTTAACAGGATGATTTTAGCAATGATAGTGGCCATTGATGCCAACAACGGAATCGGAAAAAATAATGATCAATTGGCCTATATCTCCGCTGATCTGAAACGCTTCAAAGCACTCACCACAGGTCATACCATCTTGATGGGCCGCAAAACCTTTGAAGCGCTGCCCAAAGGAGCGCTTCCGAATCGACGCAATGTGGTAATTACCCGGCAAGCAGATTTCACTGCGCCTAAAGTGGATGTAGCCGAATCACTGGAAGCGGCACTGAAACTATGTGCCAGCGACGAAAAAGTATTTGTTATTGGTGGCGGTGAAATATATAAGGCTTTCCTGCCGAAAACGAAAGAGTTGTACCTGACAGTGATCGATCATGCCTTCGAAGGAGCAGATGTTCATTTCCCTGAAATCAACCCACAAGACTGGAATGTAGCAGACGAAGAAGGGCCGTTCACCGATGAAAAAAGCGGACTGCATTACAGGTATCAGAATTTAACCCGGCGATAAGACGGAACAGCCATTAATATCGGAACTTCGGACATCTTGAACCGGACTTTGGCCTACGGACTCTAAACATTAAACTGGCTACCCGTATCAGCATAACTCACTTGCCCGAAAACAGTTTGCTTGAATAAGGCTATCGCCTCATCACCGGTACAGTGATTCAATGCCCAATGCTGCACCTCAAATTTCGTTATACCCTCCAACACTTTTTGAATCTCCTCCTGCCCTTGTCCGGCCAGATGCAAGCCACCAATCACCAATTGGAAGCGATCCATGCCCAGTTGCTGTTTAATATGGTGTAAGATGTTGACGATCCCGTTATGGGCGCATCCGCAAAATACCACCGGTTCATTTTCCTCTTTTAATACCAGGAGCAGTTCATCTTCAAAATGATCGGGCACTAAAACCCCATCTTTCTCAACAACCAGGCGGGGATTAAGCACTTTATAGTCCGGTACGGATTGAATGTTGGGCAACATATGGATGCCATCCTCTAGTTTCATTGGTTCATCCACAAACACAAACCGATCCTCAAATTGCTGCCATTCGTTCCGCCAGGGGATGCCATTTGACTTCAACACCTCAGCCGATCGGGAAAACCGCTCTTTTAAAGCCTGCGGATGAAGGTATACTTTCGCACGGTCATTCACCTCAAGAAAATGAAGCAAACCTCCGGCATGATCGTAATGGCCATGACTCAGCACCACAGCATCCACCTGCGAGAGATCAATGCCCAGCTTAAGTGCATTCTCAATGAATTTACCCGATTGTCCGGTGTCAAATAAATAAGAGCCAGAGCTGGTTTGAATATGAAACGACAAGCCATGTTCGCACTTCAAATTTTTTCCTGAAACTCTGTTTTCAACTAAGGTGGTGATTTGCGCCATGATCCTATTTTATGAATCCTAATTATAACATAAAGATAGCCTTAAAACTGAATGCAAGACCTTTCATTTTTGGAATCCGATAATTTATTCAAAAAAAAAGCCGTTTACCTGTAATATTTCCCAAAAATAAGCACTAACCTTATAAACGATAATTATTAATCCTAACAGTTAAAACTAACTTGATGAGGAAAATTAGCTTAATCGCCTTATTAGTCCTGTTCGCAATTACCTCCTTTGCCCAGAATTCATTAGTCTGGAAAATATCCGGAAACGGTATTGAAAACCCCTCTTATTTGTTTGGAACGATTCACGCCATTTGTCCGGATGATTTCTTTCTACCTGAAAAACTGGATGAAATCATTAAAAGTACAGATAATCTATATCTGGAAGTAGATATGACGGATCCTCAGTTGGGGCAAAAAATGCAGATGGGCATGATGAATCCGCAAATGAAAAACATCAAAGCCGATTTATCGGAAGAGCAACAAAAACTTATTGATGCAGCCTTAATAAAATACATGGGCGGAGGTCTGGCTCAGCTGGGTGCACTCAAACCATGGGCCTTGGCTTCAATGCTGGCTATTAAGTCAGGTTTAGATTGCCCGGCACCTTCAAGTTACGAGATGGAACTGATTAAACTGGCGAAGGCTAATGAAAAATCGGTAAATGGACTGGAGACCATTGAAGCTCAACTGGCCCTCTTTGATGACATCCCCTACGATCAACAATTGGAGTGGTTAGTGGAAGCGGTAACTGAAATGGAAGATAACAAAGCGCTTTTGGCTCAACTGATCGCTGCTTACAAAAACCAGGATGTAAAAGCCCTCTACAAATTGATGTTAGAACAAGAGGAGATGGAAAAGTTTGCCGAAGTATTATTGGATGAGCGCAATGAGAACTGGATTCCGGTGATGACAAAGGCCATGGGTGAAAGCACCAACATATTTGCCTTTGGCGCCGGTCACCTGGGGGGCGAAAAAGGAGTTCTTAACTTGTTGAAAAAAGCGGGTTATAAAGTAGAAGCCGTCAACTAATACTGTATATTAAAAATCTGCCTGCCCTAATTGACCGTTAGGACAGGCAGTCATCACCCCCAAAATTCACTCATCCGCTTAGCCATGACCGACTTTAAATCCTGTCAAAAAGAAATGCTCACCATCGATTTGGTTTGGGCCAATGTATTTGGCCTGCTCATTCTGATCCCCATCCTGCTGATTTTTGCACTGCCCTATTATTTCGTGTGGATGGATAAAATGACGCTCAGTCAACTCAAAACGTTCATTACAAATTTCACGTTGCTGGCATACATTCTATTGTTCATTAAGGCCACAATTGCCCTCTTTCTCGGCATCCTACTTCATGAACTGATACACGGAATAGCATGGGCCTTTGCAGCAAAAAACGGATTTAAGTCCATTAAATTCGGGGTGCTCTGGAAAATGATGACCCCCTACTGCCATTGCAAAGAACCTCTTCAGATAAAACACTACATATTGGGTGCGCTGCTGCCTGCTATCATACTGGGTATCATACCTGGTATTATTTCTATTGTCATTGGTAATCTTTATTTGCTGCTCTTCGGGGTATTTTTCACCATGGCTGCCTGTGGCGACTTTTTAGTCATTCACCTCCTTCGAAACGAAAAACGCAATGACTGGGTACAGGACCATCCTTCGGAGGCCGGTTGCTATATATACAGAAAAGCCCTCAGGTCTTGACATACTAACAAAATGATCGATACCTTTCTTCAGCTTGTTACCGCTTTCGGGGCTTAAAACCTCCGAAAGGGTTAATAGTCTTCTTTGACGGATGCCATTCCAATACGGCATCTTTTATACCTGAGACAATGAAGTCTTTGATGAATTTTGAAGATTTACTGACCCTGAAACAATAATCAGCTCCGGTTTCCACTACCTTTATTGGTGTATCGTAGAAGGTTCGATCCTGAAGGGATCGAGTCTAGTCATAACTATTCGGGTGTTATAAATAAGTTATCCTTTGGGGATGATGAGGTGGAAAAATCGCATGGTATAAATATATCGCTGTCATGTGCTACCCACAATGACAGGATGAAACCTGACAACATCGTCAGACTTGTCAGCGTTAAAAAGAAAGTATCTACTGATTCATCCACTCCTTAAACAAAGTGGCTTTGGCGCGACTGATGATAATTTTGTCATTTAAATCATTGATTAACTTCACCACCAGTTTACCACTGAAATAGGTTTCAAAACGATCAATGGCTTCCACATTCACAATGGATTGCCGATTGGTACGGAAGAAAGATTTGGGATCCAGCTCCAGTTCTATCTTATCAAGCGGTTGATTAAGAACATGGTGTTTATTGTCATAGGTGACAGCAAAGGTCACACGGCTATCAAAATAGAAGTAGGCAATTTCTTCCACCGATAGTTTGAAGAACGATTCCCGCTTGGAGATGACAAACCGTTGTCGGTAATCCTTTTTCGAATTGAGAATAGTCGATGCCAACTGCTGATAATTGATATCTGGTTGGATATTATTGGTAATCATCTCAATGGCACTTTCAACCTTTTCTATCGATCTTAGTAAGTCGCCCTCTTTGATTGGTTTGAGTAAATAATCAATGCTGTTTGTTTGAAAGGCTTTTAAGGCAAATTCGTTGTAGGCCGTCGTAAAAATGATGCCACTGTCCACCTGCACCTGGTCAAAAATGGAAAAACAGTTTCCATCTGCCAGCTCAATATCCAGGAAGATAATACTGGGTTGCTCATGTTGCTGAAGCCACTCTACGGTTTCACTCACACTCTGCAGTAAGGCTTCAATTTTCCATTCAGGACGGAGAGTGGCCACCATTTCTTTGAGCATCTTACCCGAGTGCAGCTCATCCTCTACTATGATTACATTGATATCCATTTTCAAGATTTATTAAAGGTAATTCAACTGTAAATGACTGATCTGTTTTCTCAATTACCAATTCTTCATCGCTTAAGAAGCCATATCTTTTTTGCAGGTTT
Organism: Marinilabiliaceae bacterium; assembly: GCA_016342595.1. Taxonomy (GTDB): domain Bacteria; phylum Bacteroidota; class Bacteroidia; order Bacteroidales; family Marinilabiliaceae; genus JAEINY01. The sequence goes on along the minus strand of JAEINY010000031.1, from coordinate 7,983 downwards.
CTGATTCCTGTGTAAGTTGAGTAAGTGGATCGTTTCTGATTTAAACTATTGCTTACAATAATCCGCTCATTTTTCGTGAATATTTTTAAGGTAAGTGGAGTTTGTAGAGTGGCAATATTGTGCTTGACTGCATTCTCCACAACAAATTGAAGGCTAAGCGGTGGTAGATGATAATTCAATAGTTCTTCATCAATGTTCATTTCCACTTGCAGGCCTCCACCTAATCGTTCCTGATGAAGGGCCAGATAAGCTTTAATAAAGAGCAGTTCGTCTTCCAGTTTGAGCGATACATTATCTTTACTCTGCAATACATAGCGATACACATCGGAAAAATTCTCCGCATATCGGATAGCTTCCTTGGGATCAGAACGAATGATAGCGATGAGTGTACTCAGATTATTAAAAAGAAAATGCGGATTAATTTGGTCCTGTAAGGCCATGTAATCCATTTTCAATTTCTCTTGCTTGAGTCTTTCATTCTCCAACAGAAAATAACTCAAACTCTGGTGGTAATTATAAGTCATCAACAGCACTACATAATTAGAGACGAATAAGACGATCAGGACAACGGATACATTATAAGAGACTGTGTCAAGTGGTCTCCCGGATGTAATCCACGGTTTAAAGAGATGTGAGATAATGACGGTTATCCCGAACCAAATCATGGCAAAGACGACCAGTAGAATAATCCGACGCCGGGTTTCCAGATGCCAGGGGTATTTGTAACTGATGAGCTTGTTAAACAGAAATATACCTTCACTGATGAAAACGAATATGCAGATAGAGAAGATGATACCTTTCAATTCAAAGTATTCACCTTTAAAGAGTGTATTGAGTAATATGAGATTAAAAACAGTCCCCATCAGCACTTCAAAGATGAGTCGTGTTCTATAGTTGGTAAATAATACGGGTCCCTGCATTTCTGTCCTCTTTTATACTCCCTAAAGATAGTGACTCGGTTTCTTTTATAAAACCGGTCACTATTGATTGATAATTTCGACCTTATATGTACTCCTTATCTATAATTAGAAAATTAATACTTGATTTTAATTCTTTATTGATTAGCCAATTCACCAATACCTTTGTAATAAGCTGTTTTAGAAATCTCAAACTTAGCCAATGCTTCCAGTAAGCTGGCATGTGCATTTTGCCAGGCTGCCTGGGCATTTAATAAATCGGTAGTGGTATTCAGTCCCACTTCAAAACTGGCAGTCACTTCTTCCAAACTTTCTTCCGCTTCAATTTTGCTTTTTTGAGCCAGCAATATGGCTTCATAAGCTTCACCCACCTGAATCATGTATTGCTGAACCTCCAACTGGACGAATTCCTTACTTTCTTCGAGCTTTAGCTCCGCTTGTTGTTTTTGCAACTTGGCCACATTCACTTTATGCTTCTTTTCCCGCCAATGCACCAGTGGGATTGAGAGCTGTGCAGCGGCCGTTGTGTTCCACTGACCATCCATTAAATTAGCTACCTCGTTGTAACCATAACTCACTTGTGCTCCCAGGCTTGGCATGTATGCTCCTGATATACTTTTTCTTTGATAGTCTGCAATGGCTACTTGTCCGCTTAACATCTTGAGCTCATTCCGATTTCCCATGGCCAGTTGGATGCCTTCAGCCATAATAGGTAAATCAGGTTGGGTATTGAGTTGGTCAGAGACCTCAATGGTTGTTTGTAAATCCAAACCAATGAGTTGACACAGATTCATTTTTAAGATTTTAAATCCATTCTCCGCTCGTAGTAAATTCAATTGCGCCTGGTTTTTCTGCACCGTCACCTTCAATTGTTCACTTTTGGGAGTTAGTCCCAGGTCGTACATGTCTTTGAGTTGGGCTTCCAGGGAGTCCAACATCTCTACATATTTTCGGGCGACTATCAGGTTCTCTTTAAAGGCCACCAAACGCCAATAGGCCTGATCGGTATTGAAAATTACCTGATCGCTCTCCAGTTGGTATGCCTGCCCGGCCATTTCCACTCCTTTATCGGCCATTTTATTGGCATATCGGATTTGTCCACCGGCATAAATTGGAATTTTCATGCCTACTTGAGCCTGATAAATGGTTAAATCTTCTGTCTCCAGTGACATACCCGGAAAGTAAACATTACTCTCACCGGTAATGGTGCCATCCGAATCAGCCGTAGGCAGGTGAAAACCGGGAATGTCGATGTTATCCATGCCCGGCATGTATGTAGCCGACGCAGATCCGTCGATATTTGGCAGATAAGCCGTGCGTGCCTCTTTTTGTTGCGATTGAGCTTCCTGCCACCTTAAGTTGGCCGATTGGAGGGATTTATTGTAATCCAATGCCATTTGCCTGCTTTCATCCAGCGACAGAAGCTGCTGGGCATTTCCACCAAGGGCGAGCAGTAAACAAAGTGTGAGTATCGTGAGTCTCATTTTGATCATTTTAATGCGTATTCTTTTGTGTGTAAGTGATCCCCGGCCAGCACTTAAGAAGGCTATTTTGAGAGGGATGAATCAGTACCGGCCGGGGAATCATCTAACTTAATCTAATCATGAAATAAACAATCTATATAAACGCCTTCTTATTTTTTTTATTCAGCGCCTGACTAATACCGTAATTTTTTTAGTCAGGCGCTGAATAGAATGCTGCTATAGGTTTTCTGAACCAGTAGTATCATGCAGTGATTGGGTTTTGATCTTATAGAACATGGCGTATAAAACAGGCACAACAATCAAGGTGATGATGGTGCCAATGAGTAAACCAAACATGATGGCCACCGCCATACTTTTAAACATGTCGTCCCACATAAGAGGTAACATACCCAGAATGGTTGTTAACGAAGCCATCATTACCGGGCGTACCCTGGAGATGGTCGAATCAATCACGGCAGTCAGGCGATCCTTTCCGGAATTTACCTGAATGTTGATTTCATCCAACAGGACCACTGCGTTTTTAATCATCATACCCATGAGTCCCAGTGTTCCGATAATAGAAAAGAACCCAAAATAGATCCCCGTGACCAGAAATCCCATGATCACACCAATGAAAGCCAGTGGCATGAGCAGGAAGATGATAATGGGTTGTTTGAAATTGTTGAACAAACCGATGACGATGATGATCATTAACAGAAAGGCTAAGGGCATGTTTTCGGCTAACCCTTCATTGGCTTGGTTGCTGCTTTTTATCTCGCCTAACCAGGTCAGCGAATAGCCCTCGGGCAGAGGAATGGCTTCAATCTTATCTTTGAGTTCTGCCATCAAGTCATTCCCGGTGTATCCATCAATGGGATCGCACATGGCTTTTATGGCCCGTTGTCCATCGTAACGTCTGATGATGCTATGGTCCCATTGTACTTCAATGGAGTCCACTAACTGGCTCAAAGGTACGCTTGTGGGGAGTCCCGACCACACGGGGATAGAGGATAGCTGGTTGATATCTTTTTCAATGGACTGATTTAGTTTTAAAAGTACCGGCAGTTGATATTCCCCATCGTAAAAAGCACCTACCGGATAACCCGACGACGCAATGGCTAATGCTGTGGCTACATCGCGACGGCTGACCATGAGATCACGCGCTTGTTCCTGCGAGTAGATAGGGGACAATACTTTCACCTGGTTTTTCCAATCGTCGGTGACAAAGGTGGCTATTGGCTCCTTGTGCATGATGGTTTTGGCTTCTTCCACCAACTGTTTCAATACCTGATCATCGGGACCGGAAAACTTGGCTTGTATTTTAAAATCTCCCCCAATGGCAATGTATTCTCTCACCCGGGCAAAGCCCTGTGGAAAGTTTTCATCCACATATTGTTGTAAGCGTTGTCGATCGGCTTTGGCCTGTTCTTTATCTTTCACCGAGATGATCAATTCACCATAACTGAGGCTTAAACCATTCATGGGGCGCAGCAGCGTGTATCTGGCTGGCGTACTTCCCAATGCTGTCACCACATAGTTGATATTGTCCCATCCCATCAGTTCCTGTTGTACCTGATCCAGATCTTTTTCCACTTCACTGATGTCGGTCCCTTCAGGTAACCGGTAATCCAGTATGAACTGATCGTAGTTGGCGGCCGGAAAAAAGTCTTTTTTGGCAAATTGGAACGACCAGAAAGAAACCACCAGGATAACAATCGTACCTATTGTGAAGAATGACTTGTGCCAAAGGGCATAGCGAATGGCCCGTTCGAACCATCGATAGAATCTTCCCTGGTAGAGCTCATTATTTTTTTGCTCCTTTTTCTTCTTATTCCCTTTTTTGTAAAAGAATTCCGCCATAAAGGGGATTTGAGTCAGCGCAAAAAGCCAACTTAAAAATAATGAAATGGCCAGTACATAAAATAATGGTTTTAGGAATTCACCGGCTCCGGTGGGATTAAAAGCCAGTGGCATAAAAGCCAATATGGCCACCAGTGTAGCGCCTAATAAAGGGATAGCCATTTGCTTGGCTGTTCCCACAAATGCTTTTTTGCGCTTTATACCTCGCTTCAGATCGATCAAAATTCCATCGGCTACCACAATGGCATTATCCACCAACATTCCCATGGCAATGATAATGGCAGCCAGTGATACACGATGTAGTTCAATGTCCATGGCACTCATCACAATAAAGGTCCCCAGGATGGTAAACACCAGACCACTGGCAATTAACAGCCCGGCACGGAATCCCATGGCTAATAAAAGCACAACAATCACGATGAGCACCGATTCAATAAGGTTTATGACGAAGTTGTTGATTGATTCATCTACATTTTTATGCTGATAAAAGACCGGATGACACTCAATACCGGCTGGAATATTTGCTTTTAGTTCTTCTAATCGTTGTTCAATGGCTTCACCCAGCACCAACACATTGCCTCCTTTTTCCATGGAGAGCGCCAGACTGATGGCTTCACGTCCATTGTATTTTAATTGCTGCATCACCGGTCGGTTAAACTCTCTGGTGATGGTGGCAATTTGTCCCAATCGGTAACGCCCACCGTTGGGTAACGTTACTTCGAAATTGCGAATCTCCTCCAGGTCCTGGAACTTGTTGCCTATGTTGATACGGATGCGTTCGCTGCCACTCAGAAAACTTCCGGCGTCTACAATGAGGCCTTGATCGTTGAAAGATTGAAAGATCATCATCGGATTGATCCCCAGCGAAGCAAAATATTCATTGTCGAAGCGGATGTTGATAACTTCTGTTTGTTTGCCAAATACCTCAATGCGCTTTACGCCGGGGACTAACTGTAGTTCCTGCTTCACCAAATCCACATACTCCTGAAATTCGTGGTAGCCATATCCATCATTGGAGATGGCCAGGAAGATGCCGGATACATCTCCAAAATCATCATTGATAATGGGGGCATGGGCGCCTCTGGGTAAGCTTCCTTTCACATCGTTGACTTTCCGTCGCATGTGATCCCACAACTGTGGCAACTCCGATGTTTTGGTACCTGATTTGATGTTGATAGTGATCTCTGATAATCCCGGTATGGAGCGTGATTCAATGAAATCAATGTTTTCTAAACGCTGAATCGCTTTCTCCAGTACATCGGTCACCTCTTTTTCGACCTCTTCAGCCGTAGCACCCGGATAGGGTGTTATAATAACCGCTGCTTTCACAGGTATTTCCGGATCTTCCAGTTTCCCCATGGAGGAAAAGGAGAGGATACCACCCATGATCAGTGCAAAGAATACAAAGCTGAGAAAGGCTTTTTGTGATAGTATTTTATCGAGCATTGTTCAGTCCCTTATAATTTTTTGTTGTTCAGAATTTTTACCTGCTGATCTTCTGTCAGCGTATGAATGCCTGCAGTCACCACCTGATCTTCTTGTTTCAAGCCTTTTGAAACAGACACATAGCCCTGCTGAGCCAAGTTTCCAATGGTCACTTTTCTACTTTTCACCGTGGAATTAGTGGCATCATAAATCCACACATAGGGACTATTGACTTTATAAAAGATCGATTCGACCGGTACTTTTATCAAGGCATCGCTATTTTGAGGCATTACAACCCTTACCCGGGCAGACATGCCTGGTTTTAAGCCACCTTTTTGCGGATTGGCAATCATCAGACGGACATCAAACATGTCATTGCCATTTGATTTCTCATTCATCGATAAAAAGGACGCAGGTATATTATTTAAATTGGCATTAGGTACATCACAGGTAATACGATCAAAGTTACTGGCCACCTGTACCTGGCTTTCCGACAAACTGAAATTCACCTCCAGTTCGCTGACATCAATTAGCGTGACAATGGGTTGACCTGGATTTACATTTTCGAACTTGTCAATGTTTTTGTGGTAGATAAAGCCCGAGAATGGGGCTTTCAATTCCGTATCATTTAACGCATTTGTGGCAGCTTCATAGCCACTTTCGGCGGCCAGGTAACCGGCTTTGAGTTTTTCCAGTGTATTCACCGGTAACTTTTTCTTATCATACAACTGTTGGTAACGCTCATATTCACCTTTCATTTGGTTGAATTGAGCCGTAGCACTCTGCAACCGTATTTTGTAGTCACGTTTATCCATTCGGGCAATGGTTTGGCCTTCTTTCACGTAATCGCCCTCATCCACCAGAATCTCCAGCACTTGACCACCCACTTTAAATGCTACATCCACTTCGCGTTTCTCTTTTAACTGACCGTTGAAGACATGCTCCTTACTGCTAACGGTTTTACCGGGCTGCATCACTTTTACATAGCGCCGCTTCACAGCTATGGTACTCTCTTTTGGATGGCATCCCACCAGGCCTAATCCTATCATCACAAGCAATGATACCATTGCAATGGTTTGTCGTTTCATGATTTGATGTTGTTAGTATATTATTAATTGTTTGATTGCACACGAAGAATTATGGGCAAAAATAGAAGTGATCCCGTACTCCTATCAGAAGGAGTGTTGGAAGTTGCTTTTTTTGTGTATGAACTTGCAAAACGTGGGTTTAAATGCATTGGGGAAATTCACTTGGCAAGATAACCATGCCACCCTTTTGAATTTCTTCTGACTATTAATTAAAAACCTGAACTGCCCCTCTATGGTGGATTTTTAAACAGACGATTTACATAGCTGGATTTTTGTACTGCTTTACATATACGGAAAACTAATTTAAAAGTCAAGATCAAATATAGTTTCTGGAATAGAATATATTCTTTAACTTGAATCTGCTATTCAATTGAATGATAACAATTTCATACATCATTAATTTTTTAAGCCATTCATTATGGAAATCACAACCAATTTTAGCTTTTCCATACCCGAATTAGCTCAGCGAGCCGATAAAATATTAATAAGTTTTGATCGGGATTTGGCACATTTTGCCGGGTATGGTTACGATGGAGCTATTCGAGATAAAGTAGGATTGATTACCTCACAGGTTAAAGTTTTCCCTTCGGATGATTATTATGAAGGCAATCAGAAGGTGAAAACCAATGAAAAAAGGAAAATTCGTGATGAGTTGGAGGCGGATATAAATGATTTACTCAATCGGGCACATTTGGTATATGGCCCCAAGTCCATGGAGTATGGCTTGTTTAAGTATAGCAGAACAACTGAAATGTCGGATAATGAATTGGTGCAATATGCCTTGCATGTGATCCAGATTGCCCAACCGCGGTTGGAAGATCTGAAGAAACGACAAGTCTCTCAGGAGCATATCAATGCCATCATGACGAAGCGCAATGGACTCGATTCAGCCATTGATGAACAAGCGGGAGCAGTTTCGTTACGTAAAGATAAAACAGTACAACGTAAACACCTGGCGAATGACTTGTATAAACTGATTAGTGAAGTGTGTGAGGTAGGAAAAATGATCTGGAAAGGGAAAAATGAAGCGTTTTATGCGGATTATGTCATTTACGAGCCGGCCAAAGTGATAAACGAACAGATTGAGGAAGGGGTGAAAGAAGAGTAGTTTTTACAGCTGATTACTCGTGGTTTGATGTTTGAGATGTAAAGTCCCTCATCACAGTTAATGTGGTGGGGGATTTTTTTTGAGTGCGAGCATCGATTGATCTGACTTTCTTTTGATAAATA
>JAEINY010000453.1 GCA_016342595.1 Marinilabiliaceae bacterium | reverse complement strand
CCACTCAAGGGGGGCACCCGATAAATATCGGGTCACTTTGAGGGTTTCATCCACAACCCTTTCGGTGGCTGTAAGCCCCGAAAGCGGAAAAAAAAGTTATCTCCCCTTTTGTTAGTACTTTAGTATTCTTTGTGACCTATCTCCAATTCTCATCTTGGTGTCCTCTGTGTAACAGAGTTGGAGAAACCGAGATTCAGTCCCCTTAAGAAACTAAGACGTCAAAGGAAAAACTCTGCGCCTTCTCGTCTCTGCGGTGTAAGACTTCGATAATCAGGGGTAGCAGTGTTCAAATTAGTATCAGGCTTTGGTGTGGTCTTATTCAATAAGAGGCGATTGATCTATCTTAGAGCTACGAATTACTAAAAGCACGATTTATGAAATTTATAAATACCCTTTTGCTGGTACTTGCATTCGGAATGATTGGATGTACCAGTTACCTGGCCAAAGATGGTCAATCGGATTACCGGATCATCCTGACAGATTCATCCGATACCATCCAACAAAAAGCGGCGGCTGAATTGCAGCATTACCTCAATGAGATCAGTTCGGCTTATCTGCCCATTGAAACAACCCCGGGGGAGCGGAATATCTATCTTGGAAAACCTCAAAAGGCTGCTCCGGAAATTAATGCTTTAGATACGGATCAGTTAAAGACAGATGGTTTTTGCTTAAAAACGGTTCAGGAGGATCTCTACATCATTGGTGGATTGGAGAAAGGTGTGTTATATGGTGTGTATGAATTGTTGGAACAGCTGGGCTGTCGTCAATATTCGGCTGAAGTACAAAAAATACCCGTTATAAAGAAGTTAAAGCTACCTAAGTTAGATGATCTGCAGGTACCTGTTATTCAATTTCGTGATGTTTTATATACGCATGCCAAATCAGAACCTTTTCGCAGCTGGCATCGCCTGGATGTGCCTTTGATCGGTGAACAACGAACCGAGTGGGGCTATTGGTGCCATTCGTTCTTCGATTTAGTCGATCCGGAGATCTATTTCAAGAAGCATCCCGAATATTTTGCAGAGGTAAATGGGAAACGAATCCCTTCCACACAGCTCTGTACCACCAATCCGGAAGTGATTCAAATTGTGGTGGATCGCCTGAAGGAAGAGATGGCGCTGAAACCACAGGCTAAATATTGGTCGGTGAGCCAGGAGGATACGTATGGATGGTGTAGTTGTGAAAAGTGTAAAGAAATAAACGATGCCGAAGAGACGCCGATGGGAGCCATTCTACATATGGTGAATCAGGTGGCTGATAGTTTTCCGGACAAGGTCATTTCCACATTGGCCTATGAATACAGCCGCAAGCCACCCAAAAACATGAAGCCCCGTTCAAATGTAAACATCATGCTGTGCAGCATTGAATGTAACCGGAGTCTCCCCATAGCGGATGATCCCTCCAGTGCCGATTTTGCAAAAGAGGTTTTGGCCTGGGATAAAATCAGTGACAATATTTTGGTGTGGGATTACGTCATTCAATTTAAGCATTTGGTGAGTCCCTTTCCCAACTTTCATGTGCTGCAATCCAACCTGCAGTTCTTTGCTAATCATGGGGGAATTGCCGAATTTCAGCAAGGTAACCGTGAAGTTGGTGGTGAATTTGCAGAACTACGCGCTTATTTAATTGCCAAGTTAATGTGGAATCCCAACGCAGATGTAGAGGCTTTAACTACCGATTTCCTCAACGGTTATTATGGAGCGGCTGGCGAATATATTCAACAGTACATTAACACCATGACAGAAGCATTGCTGACCTCAGGCGACCGGCTGGATATCTTTGGCAATCCGGTAGTGGCTAAAAAGAGCTATTTGACGCCTGAGCTGTTACTGCAATATGAATTGCTTTTTGATCAAGCTGAAAAAGCAGTAGTCAATGATGAAGAACTCCTAGAACGGGTGAAGATTTGTCGTTTACCCATTCAATATGCCCGTTTGGAGCAGGCCAAAGCGGATCCTTTCGGTCCTCAGGGATGGTTCATCAAGCAGAATGATCAATGGAAGAAATCAGCTGATTTATTGCTTACACTGGAAGCATTCACCGAAGTGGCCAATCACCAAGGCGTTACACGTGTGCATGAGTGGGATACCACCGTTGATGAATATTATGCTGAAACGATGGATTTCATTGATTTTGATCCATCGGCCAACAAAGCATTCAGAGCACCGGTTGAAGGGACTCAGCCCAATGAAAAATATATGCACAGTGGACTTTCCGACTTGACCAATGGTATTATTGGTACAGCAGACTGGAATAATCACTGGTTGGGGTATGAGGGACAAGATTTGGAATTTGTGATCACCTTGGATCATAAACAAGATATTGAAGGTATAGAGACGAGCTTTATTCAGGATGCCGGTAGCTGGATTTTCCATCCTCAATTAGTACAAGCATTTGTTTCAGCCGACGGTGAAAACTACAGGCCTCTGAGTCAACAAGTCATTAAAGCGCAACGGCAGGCACCTAAAATCAAAAAAGTAATCCTTAATGGCAAAGCTAAAGGAAAATACGTTAAGCTGGTGGTCAAAACTGTAAAGCAATGTCCGGAGTGGCACATTGGAGTGGGTAAC
>JAEINY010000452.1 GCA_016342595.1 Marinilabiliaceae bacterium | reverse complement strand
ACAACACTGGCAAATTCTTCGCGACTCAGTTGAATCTTTAACATTTGATCATTATCCAACTCAAATTTACGGCCTAAACAAACCAGGGTTTGAGCCGTTCGTTCGCGTAAATTCTTCTGGGCCAAATCCATAATTAGAACCTGCGTTTCATCCAATTCGGCACAAGCTTTCTCCAATAAATATTTGGATAAATTAGCATTAACCTTCAGCGTTTTCATAAAAATCGCAGACGGAATAAAACAAACCACTGCATCTTTCACAACCTCGGTGGTTGTGCATGCCAATTCATTGGTCAATAATGATCTAAACCCAAGTACTTCACCGGTATTAACCAGACTTAATATATGAGGTCTTCTCTGGTGTCGGTATTTTCCTTGTTTAATGATCCCTTCTATCACTAAGTAAACTCCGGGTATTTCACTTTCCTCCCGATAGAGCACGCTTTTCTTTTCATAGGCCCTACAATCCATTGCGTCCCAAACAGTCAGGAATTGTTCGTCCGTCATGTATTGGAAAATACTAAATTTCCGGTAGGCTGATTTCTGAATGGTTACTCGTCTTTTTAAACTACTCATCACGCTTATTATTCTCTTAGTAATCCCTATAAGCTCTTTGCAATTCAATACATTAAGCTTTCACTGGCTATTTCACTCATGCCCTGTTGATACAAATATATATAATTAATGATGCCCCAAAAATCTACTTGAAAATAAATTTTTGGGGCATCGTAATTTTAATTACTTATTTCAAAAAGCACTCTTAATGTCTAATGTACATTTAGCTGTCCTTTGGCATCTGCCTTTTTCAGGTTCCTCACCACCGTATTTCCTCCGCCATTCAGTGTTAAATCTACTGGTTTATTTGTCTTCCAAGCACCACGGGTAAAATCGGGAATGTCAATAGGTTTTGAACCATTGGCAATGGACCACTCACTTAATGGTGTGATACAACTCCAGGCAGCTGCATCGTAAACATCCATATCCATTGGCAAGCCATTCCGCAGACAGTCAATCAGACGCCAGTCCATGATGAAATCCATCCCACCATGGCCTCCTACTTGTTTGGCCATATCGCCCACTCGACGTACAATTTCCGGCATGTATTTATCTTCCAACTCCTTCATCTTGGCCTCATCCGCCTTTTTATGTCCAAACGCGATGTGTTTCAATGGCCATTTTTGGGCGAAGCATTCGGTACCACTCAACATATGAATACGGGAATAGGGACGTGGCGAACTGATGTCGTGTTGAATCATGATGGTGCGCCCGTTAGCTGTTCGAATCATCTGCATATCCATATTACCACGCATCTCCCAGCCAACAAATTGCTTGAAAAACGGATCTTCTTTGGCTTTCTCCTCAATACGGCGTTTTAAAGTAAAATCATCCGACATCATGGCTGTCAGGTAATCCATTTTATCTCCCCTGTTAATATTCATGGCCTGGCAGATAGGGCCTAAGCCATGGGTTGGATATACATTGGCTTTTCGCTTATTCTCATGCAAACGCCACATTTTCGTATAGGCACCATCGGTCATCTTCTCATCCTTGGGTTTGTTAAAATGCCAGTAGTCCAAATCGTGTATATAAGCCCCTTCTCCATGTACCAGGTCACCAAATACACCTTGACGAGCCATATTCAGCGTTAACAGTTCGAAGAAATCATAACAACAATTTTCCAGGATGACACAGTGTTTTTTAGTCTGCTCAGAAACCTCAACCATCTCCCAACACTCATCCATGGTTTTAGCAGTAGATACTTCCACAGCCGCATGCTTATCGCCTTTCATAGCCGCAATGGCCACTGGTACGTGCCATTCCCAGGGAGTTGCAATGTAAACCAGATCAACCAGATTACTATCACACAATTCTTGAAATCCTTTATCACCACCAACAAACTCTTTGGCCTTGGGCAAGCCGGCATCTCCCAATATTTTTTGAGCCCCATCCACAGCTCCCTGACGGATATCACATACAGCTGTGATCTCTACTCCTTCGATATAAGTCATGCGTTTGACAGCACCGGAACCGCGATCGCCAATACCTACAAATCCGACCCGCACCTTATCCAGTTTAGGAGCCGCATAACCGCACATATTAAAATGCATGGCCGGTACTCGCTCTGCCGATTGTTTAATATATGCTAATTTACTTTTATCCTTTGCACTAGAGGCTCCCATTAAAGGAGCCGCAGCAAGAGCTCCTGAACCTACTGCTATGTTTTTCAGAAATGACCTTCTATTTGATCCCATATCTTTAGTTTTAATTTATTTAATTGGTTGATTTGCTTTCACCGCCTGATCGGCATCTTTTGCCAGCTTCATTATCTCCTTCACCACTTTCGGATGTTGATCCGCCACGTTAGTAGTTTCACCCATATCGCTCGTTAAATCGTACAGTTGCGGTGAAGTGAATTCGCCTGTCCAATGCTTACCCGGCAGTACCAATTTCCAGTTCTGGTAACGCACACTCATCAAACCCCCTCTGGCTTTAAAGCCATAAATGGCTTTGTGTGGCGACCGGGCTCCTTCTTCCCCTTTCATTAAAGGCAAAATATCTTTCCCATCTATCACACGGTCTTGAGGTATTTCGGCACC
>JAEINY010000451.1 GCA_016342595.1 Marinilabiliaceae bacterium | reverse complement strand
CTTTATTCTTAAGCATGAATGACTGATATTTGATGTTGCCGCCCGGTGCGTCCGGAATTTCATCAGTAGGATAATAGGTGCCGGTTTGCACCCAAACTTCACCACCATCTTCAAGAACGGATAAGGCATCGATGGCAGCCTGTAGGTCATGGGTAGCCGTACCCCAGGTGGCATGATCACCATAGCTTGTAAATGCAACCCCGCCATCGGTTGAAGTTTTTACAAAAACCCGGGTTTGCCCCTGTATTAAAGTAGTGCTAAATGCTGTAAATAAGACGAACAGCATCAGAATGTTTCGGAAAGAAGAGATTTTCATAAGCTTTTCGATTTAATCATTACGAGACATTTAATCTCCAATGAGGTCATACCGTTGATTAACGCTCTTTAGTGCAAAAAAATGCCTCACAAATTTACCTTTCAACAAGTTAAGCGAATAAAATCAAAAAAAGAAGGTGTTTGTAGTTTTGTGTGAGAAAAAAAATCAGGCTCTTCCGGAAGATGAGTAGTTATTATTAAAAATTGAACTCCGTTGGTGTTCCTTCGTTTCATTTGACTCTTTGAAGAACCAATTAAATAAACGATTAATCAAAAGTGATGCGATTTAACCGGACGTGCCGTATCTTCTTTTCCTCTTCTTTCCTGTAATATAAAGTAATGGATATTTTGTCTTTGGTATAATCACTCAATTTAAAAAAGGCTTCACATTGGGGTTTGCTGGTCAGTCCAAATGTATCAATGTCCACAACGATATCACCGACTTTAATTCCCAAGGAATCGGCTGCAGTTCCTTGCCACACACCGCCTACCCGAAACGTATCATTTTTAACGACCAGATCGACTCCAAAGCTCTTTTCCTGAAAGGATCGATCGGAATCACTCGGTTCAAAAAAGAACCGTTTATGCCGATAATCAAGCACAAAATCACCTTTGGTCAATAATTCCGTTCCAATTCGGGAAGAAGAATTCGTTGTACGGATAGCTATATTTTTAAAATTGGCACCCGCAATTTCAAGGGTATTGATTGATATAATACTGCTTCCCTGGCTTGATTGATCAATTCCACCCATCCCATGCGAACTGCTACCTGTGGATTTGTAACAGACCTTATCTTTTAAATATCCTTTGGATTGAAAATACTTCAAATGTTTGTTTGATAATGAATAGAAATCATCACTACCTGTGTCAATTAGTAATGTTTCGGTAAATTTCTCATTCAACTTAATGCTGATGTATGGTGAACTCTGTACTTTACTGACCAATAGCTTCATCCCCTGCTTTTTCGTCAAGTTAAAATCCTTATAGGAGTCTGCTATTATTAATACCTGACGCTTCCAATCCACTTTGAAAGCTCCAAATCGCATCACATTACTGCCAATGTATCCATCCACATTAAAACAAGAAAAAGGCATTGGAAACGGTTCCGAATAAATGGCCGGAATATTGACAAATTCCACCCCGCCTAATTGTACCTGTTCCAGATTCACAATCTCAGTCAATTGCCGGTTATTATTGGCGTCACGTACATGAAGATCCTGCAGCTTAGGATAGGCCATTTTAGACGAATCCTTAAAAATAATGCAAGGCGCGCCGGTGTCAAAAATAAAACGGCCCTTTCGTCCATTCACCTGCGCTTCAATGATTATTTTGTCCTTAATAAATTCGAAAGGGATCTCACTATAAAAACTCTTAATAGCCGATCGCCCTTTGTTTAACTGAGTAGTTGCGGAGATGGAAAAACAAAATAGAGCTATTTGAATGAATGCAATAATTTTCAGCATAGATATTTAGTAATGGTTGATGTATCGAGATCCAAAGAAACTATGAATTATTCTGATTCTTTAAAGATCCTTTGCACATCTAAATCCCACTGCAAAATCGACCCAATTACCCGGTAATCCTTTTCGATAATATACTTTTCGGCACATGGGACCAGAATGCCAGCTCCCACCACGAATCACCCGGTTAAAACCTTTTTCGGGTCCCTTGGGATTATCCTGTGCACGCTGAGAATAATAGTCAAATCCATATTTATCAGCTACCCATTCCCATACATTACCACTCATATCGAATAAACCATAAGCATTAGCTTCGTATTTGCCAACCTGCTCAGTATTATTCTCCCTGGTGATATCCGTTTTTGCCCCATCTCTCTTTTGGTAAGTATTTCCGTAGGGATAATTATTGTCTATTAAGCCACCACGCGCCGCACATTCCCATTACGCTTCGGTCGGCAATCGTTTCCCGGCCCATTGTGCATAAGCATTTGCATCACTCCAGCTCACCCCAATGACAGGATGGTTGGGATAATCCTCACCACAGTGAAACAAAGGTACATTCCAAAAATCAGGGAGTTGACGATCAGCAGCTTCACAGAACGTTTTGTATTGAGCGTTGGTGACTTCATATGTATCCATGTAAAAGGAATCCGTCTTGTTTTGCATGAAAATGTTACACGGAGTTCGCTGAGATAAAAACATCAGGCAGTTCACAGAGGTTAATACCATCCATGAAGCCCGGAATTAGGTATAATCTTTGTGTCCTTTGGTACGCCATGAAGCGTGCGTTTATATAAATTAAAAACCCAGTAATATGAAAAGATTACACAGACCAATT
>JAEINY010000450.1 GCA_016342595.1 Marinilabiliaceae bacterium | reverse complement strand
TTATCAAGCGGTTGCTTCCACGCCTCAGGCCTTTGCCAATCCGGATGAATCGTTTCTTGTGACAAACAATATTTATAGAAAAAATAGAGGGCATCGGCATTTTTTCGGAGCAATAGCAGGTTATCGTTAAAAGGCTCAGAAAAACAATCGCTGCACCAACTTTTGCCGTTGCCACATGAATAATAAAAACCACTTTTCGCCTGACTTTGTGTAATAATCTTATCATAATTCTGAAACGATCTTTCCTGAGATACCCCTTGACCAATCAAACTTAGTGGATGTGTCACCATACATCCACCTACCCAGCCAAGCTGCCATTTGTGATTCCATCCTTCACCACCCAATGAATAAAAACCATTGGTCTCATCCCAACACTCCTGGTTTTGTTGGTCTTCCATTAATTCAAATGCCTTACTAAAGGGCAGTTGATCGACATGAGCCACCGTTCCAAAACTTTTGCGGATGCTTAAAAACTGATTGTTGAGTTCGGCAGGCGAATTCAAATTTTCAAAAGCAAACACTTTACACCTGATCGTTACCTTATCACCTTGCTTCCAATCGACTCCTGTTTCATTTGAATCAGACAACCGGGTCATTCCGTAAATCTTTTCACGTACACAAGGTGCTGAAATGGTGAAATCTGCTTTGGTTCGGTCTTCATTCTCATTTAAGGTCAGCACACTATTGCCCAATTCGGTGGCCTGTTCGGTCACGATCCAAATCCCTTTTTTTGTTTTGGGGAAATAAACACCCACAGCCGGCGTTGTTAAATCACCTGTGTTCAGGTCTAGGTGTGATTCGCCTTCATATTTGTTCAAACGGGGCACATCAGTAATGGTGACCGGCCGATCTACTGTATAATCCTCCTTCAAAAACAAAGGCGGATAGGAATATTTTAACACCTCGAAGCGGTTACCGTTGTAAACAGCTGCCGGCATAACGATATAGTTATCTGTACTCCAATCATTGAATTCGAAATTTATAGCCACACCTGCTGCTGATGCGCTTCCTTTAGTAAGTTGAAAGGCATAGCTGAAATCGGAACAATTATCCGTAACATACTTTTTCTCTATGCATTGCCAGGTCGCATTTTCATTTTCGAGAGAGGACCTTCCCTTATCAAAGATAAATTCAGAAACATCTTCGACTTTACTTCCATTGTAATATTGAACATTGGTCGTTATCTGAACACTCAATTTATCCAGGGAGTTACTGTTGTTTTTTGCATTGCATGAAAAGAGTAAAACAGTCAATAATGCTAGTGTGAGTTGTTTCATTGTGGTAGTTGATAGTGATTTTATTTACAGAATTGTATATTGTAGGAATACTAATTGTATGTATTTTTCATGTCTCACATACTGTTCTGTCTTGTTCTGGTCTGTTGGCTAAAATAGCATAAAAAATATTGAAATAAAAAAATAGTGCCCATTTGACCAATTTCAAATTTTCCTGATAATCATGGCTAATCCGGAGTCTTTCATTAGCTGCTTTGAAACAACAGATTTTCGATTCACCATTATTTTCTCTGTTCTCACCTCATCGTTTTTCAAATCCTCACCATTTTGATAATAAACAAGCGCTTCATAATTAGCTCCTTTATCCAAAAATGATAAAGGTATATCCACCTTACGGGACTGATCAGCCGCCAATGATCCAATAAACCAATCGTTACCGCTTTTCCGCGCAATGGTGGCATACTCACCCATTTCACCCTCCAGCACCTTTGTTTCATCCCAATTGGTTGGAAGAGCATCATAGAAGAGGAGATCTGAGCGCTCATTTATAATTGTTTCATTTGCACCAGCCCCTCCTTTTTTATGCGGAGAATCAGATGGCCTATCGTACCAGTAAACAAATTGCCAGGGGCTGTATAGCATGATCGCTTTGGCCATTTGGCCTGCTTTTCCGCCCATGCTTTGGGAAACACGATCAGCAAAATAGCAATTGGTATTGTCGCCAGCCCCGGCTATCATCCGGGTGAAAAGGGTAATGATGGAGTGCTTTACAGACGGAGTCTCTTCATCACCACGAATGCCTTCCTGCGTCATCAAGTTTGGAAAGGTACGTGAATAGCCGGTAGGGCGATACTCATCATGAATATCTACCATCAATTGATGGTCAGCTGCTTTTCGCACCGCGTCGTGTAACCAGGATGTCCATTCCTGGGGGCCTACATTTACAAAACCATATTTGAGCCCTTTTATTCCCCATGATTTATATAGGGGAAGAAGTTCGTCGATCTGCTTTTCAAGTGCCCTGCGATTAACATACAGGATTATACCGATCCCTTTCTGGTTACCATACTCAATGACATGGTGTAAATCCAGTGGGCCAGGTGATCTGCGAGGATCTACTGTGATCGTAGAGGCATCCGATTTATCATCATATTCATTGCCATACCAACCGGCATCAAACTCTACATATTGTATGTTGTGACGGGCCGCAAAATCAATACACGCCCTCCCACCTTGTGTGGTAAGCGTGACTTCACGTATTACTTTCCCGGGCTTAATCCATGAGACATCTTCCAGTTTATTGGGTTCATTCAAATTCTGGATAAAGTAATTGTTTTCCAGCAGTTCGCCCGGACTACCAGCTACCATCACATACCTCCAGGG
>JAEINY010000449.1 GCA_016342595.1 Marinilabiliaceae bacterium | reverse complement strand
GCTTTCAGTCCTGATTTCTTTGACCTGATCATTATTGACGAGTGCCACCGTGGTAGCGCATCAGAAGCCTCCGCCTGGCGCGAAGTACTGGATTACTTTGATTCAGCTACTCAAATAGGGTTAACAGCTACCCCTAAAGAAACAAAGGATGTATCGAACATGGCCTATTTTGGGGAGCCTGTTTATACTTACTCACTAAAACAAGGCATTGAAGATGGTTTCTTAGCACCTTATAAAGTGGTACGGATATCCACTACCATTGATGAAGGTTGGCGCCCCACCTCCGGACTAAAAGATAAATACGGCAATGAGATAACCGACCGTATATACAACTTAAAGGACTACGACCGGAAACTAGCTATTGATGAACGCACACAATTAGTCGCACAAAAAATAACGGAATACCTCAAATCAACCGACCGCTTTTCAAAAACCATTGTCTTCTGTATTGACATTGACCATGCTAACCGCATGCGTAAAGCTTTAATCAATGAAAATGCAGACCTGGTGAGCCAATACCCCAACTATGTGGTTAAGATCACGGGTGACGATGAAGTAGGAAAACGAGAGTTAGATAACTTTACCGATGTGGAAGAGCGCATTCCGGTGATTGCTACTACCTCTAAAATGCTCACCACTGGTATTGATACCAAGATGGTAAAAGTGGTGGTACTGGAAGCGAATATTGGTTCCATGACGGAGTTCAAACAGATCATTGGACGGGGTACCCGCATCCGTGAAAAAGATGGTAAGGTTTTCTTTTCCATAATGGATTTCCGACAAGCCACTAACCTGTTTGCTGATCCTGACTTTGATGGTGATCCCGTACAGATATATGAACCTGGTTCAGAAGATCCGGTCACACCTCCCGAAGATGAGCCAGGCGGTGAGATAGTGGATCCATTTATGCCGGGAGAAGATGATGGACCATCGGATATTAACATCGATGAGGAACACAAAGAGCCAAAGAAATTCTATGTGAAGAATATCAAGGTACAGGTGGCCCATGAGCGTGTACAGTATTATGGCAAAGATGGTAAACTCATCACTGAATCATTAAAGGATTATACCAGGAGTAACATTAGTAAAGAATACAGTTCCTTAGATGCCTTCATTCAGAGATGGAACCAAGCCGAGAAGAAGGAAGTCCTCATGACAGAATTGGCTGAACAAGGCATATTGATAGAGGCTTTGCGCGAAGAAGTTGGTAAAGATATGGATGCGTTTGACCTGGTCTGTCACGTGGCGTTTGATCAGCCGGCCTTAACACGGAAAGAACGTGCCAATAAGGTGCGGAAGCGCAACTACTTTGGTAAATACAGTGATACCGCACAAGAAGTATTGAGCAAGCTACTGGATAAATACGAGTATGAAGGTATTACATCCATCCAAAATGGCGCCATCCTTAAAGTACAACCGCTCTCCTCTATAGGATCTCCAATAGAACTGGTAAGGGCTTTTGGTAAAAGAACTGATTTTGAACAAGCAGTAAAAGAGTTAGAGAACGAAATATATAGTATTGCCTAGCCTGCAAAATCCCATGAATTGAAAGGACGATAAAATTTAGTGCCCTACAACGGTAATTTGGGATATATTTGCATCTTTTAGAAAACAAACATAATAAATGAGTACAATCACAACTAACATAAAGGGTATCCGCGATATTATGCGTAAGGATACAGGGGTAGATGGCGATGCACAACGTATATCGCAGATGGTGTGGATGCTTTTTATGAAGATATTTGCAGACAAGGAAGAGGAGTGGGAAATTACCATTGATAACTATAAAAGCCCCTTACCGGAAGCCTTAAAATGGCAAACATGGGCAGCTGACGAGGAAGGACAAACTGGTGAACAACTGATGAATTTCATCAATAACGAACTGTTTCCGGCTTTAAAAGATCTGGACATCACCGTTAGTCCGCAAGCCAAGATTATACGTGCGGTGTTTGAGGACACCTACAACTATATGAAAAACGGAACCTTGTTCCGCCAGGTGATTAACCAGATTAACCGCATTGATTTCAATAGCTCCAAAGACCGCCACCTGTTTAACGATTTGTACGAAACCATTCTAAAGGAATTGCAAAGTGCCGGTTCATCGGGTGAGTATTATACCCCACGTGCCGTCACGCAGTTTATGGTGGATATTACCAATCCACAGTTGGCCGAGAGCGTGCTCGACCCGGCGTGTGGCACCGGTGGTTTCTTAACCTGCTCCATCGACCATAAAAAGAAACTGGTACAAAATGACAAGGACGAAGCCGCTTTGCAGGCCACCATTCGTGGAATAGAAAAGAAGCCTCTACCCCACCTCTTGTGTACTACCAACCTGATGTTGCACGGTTTTGATGTGCCGGCGGTAAGACGGGATAATTTACTCAGTAAGCCTTATTCTGATTGGGGAAGCAGCGACAAGGTGGACATTGTGTTGACCAACCCTCCTTTTGGCGGTGTGGAAGAAGATGGCACCGAAACCAACTTCCCTCAGAAATTCCGCACCAAAGAAACGGCCGACCTGTTTCTGGCTTTGATTATCCGCTTATTGAAAGATGGTGGCCGCTGTGCAGTGGTATTACCTGATGGCACCCTCTTTGGCGAAGGTGTTAAAACCCGTAT
>JAEINY010000030.1 GCA_016342595.1 Marinilabiliaceae bacterium | reverse complement strand
CATTTTTTGTATCTTGAAAGCGCAAAATTACGAAACAATAATGAATCCACTGAACGAAGCTGAAAAATACATGCAACGCTGCCTGGATCTGGCTATCCTGGCTGAAGGAAAAACCTATCCCAACCCCATGGTGGGGAGTGTCATTGTGCATGAAGGGAGAATCATCGGAGAAGGCTTTCACTGCAAAGCAGGTCAGCCACATGCTGAGGTGAATGCCGTTCGTTCAGTAAAAGATGAATCTATATTAAAGCATTCAACCCTTTATGTAAATCTGGAACCTTGTGCCCATTTTGGGAAGACACCTCCTTGCTCCAAACTCATCATTGAGAAAGAGATTCCACGCGTAGTCATCGGTTGTGTGGACAGCTTTTCGGAAGTAGCCGGCAAAGGTATAGAGATGATGCGTGCTGCAGGTGTTGATGTAACAGTTGGTGTGTTGGAGAAGGAAAGTTTGGAACTCAACCGCCGCTTTTTCTTGTTTCATACCCACAAACGCCCTTATATCCTTTTAAAATGGGCACAAACACTTGATGGTTATATTGACATTGACCGCACAGCTGATAATTTTGGTCAACCTACCTGGATCACTAATGAATGGGCCCGACGGGCAGTGCACCATCAGCGCAGTACCGAGCAAGCTATTCTGGTAGGCACACATACTGCGGAGAAAGATAACCCATCGTTGACACTCCGTGACTGGACAGGCCCTCAGCCGTTGCGAATTCTAATTGACCGGCAATGCAGGTTGGATAAAGACTCTCATTTACTAGATGGCTCTGTACCTACGCTGGTATTGAATGAAGTAAAAAACGAACTGCATCCAGCTTTGGAATATCTAAAATCTGATTTTTCAAATGGTTTACAAGAAGCTATTATTCATCTACTCTATGAACGAAATATACAATCCCTAATTGTTGAAGGGGGACACAAAACCATTCAGCACTTCATTGATAAAGGCCTTTGGGATGAAGCCCATCTGTACATTGGAGAAAAGTGGTTTCACCAGGGCGTTGAAGCACCAAAATTAAAAGGAAAATTAACCTCCCGGGAAAAATTTGGCGACAGTACCCTGTTCATTTATCGTAATAAATTGTAAATTCCCTCTATAATAGTTGCAGATACACTCATGGAGATCTTTACCCCAATAACACCTTTTTTAAAAACTATTCTGATCGCCGCTTATGCCATCAGTATCTTGGTAGTGATTATTCTTATCATGCTGGAAAACAGAAGCCCTTTAAAGGCTATCTCCTGGATATTAGTATTGATGCTATTACCTGGATTGGGCATCATTTTCTATATTTTTTTCGGTCAGAACCTGCGAAAAGAAAAGATCATTGCCCGTAAAGGATTAAAAAACCATGACCTATTATCCTCCATCGCCCATTCGCAAAACCATAAGCTTTCGGAAGGCAACCTAATCGAAAGCCCGGAGGTAGATGGAAAGTTACGTTTGGTAAAGATGTTACTCAATAACTCCTCCTCCATCATCACTAATGGTAATAAAGTAAGTGTACTCAACAACGGCAAAGAAACATTCGAAGCTATTAAGCAAGCATTATGGGCAGCCAAAAAATTCATCCACCTGGAATACTACATTTTTGACAATGATGAGATTGGCAATGAAATAGTAGATATACTTAAAGAAAAAGCTCAAAATGGCGTTGAAATACGCATGATTGTGGATGATGTAGGTAGCTGGGAGTTGAAGCGTACTTTTTTTCGACGCTTAGAATCTTATGGTATTGAAATTAAGTGCTTCTTACAGGTTCGTTTCCCATTGTTTACCAGCAAAGTCAACTATCGTAACCATCGGAAAATCATTGTCGTTGATGGTGAGGTTGGCTTTTTGGGAGGTATAAATGTTGCTGATCGTTATTTGAAAGGTGACAAAAAATACGGCATCTGGCGTGACATGCACCTCCAGATTGATGGGGATGCTGTGAATGCCATTCAAACGGTTTTCCTAACCGACTGGTATTTTGTCAGCCAGAAAGATATTGCAGACCCTTTTTATTTTCCGGCAAAACAACCAGATGGCGATAAAATGGTGCAAATTACAGCATCGGGACCCGATTCGGATTATCCAGGCATCATGATGGGTTTCTTCCAGGCCATCGCATCAGCATCTAAATATGTATACGTGGCAACGCCTTATTTCATGCCCAGCGAAAGTGTTTTATTGGCCCTGAAGGCGGCTGCCCTGGGAGGTGTTGATGTA
Organism: Marinilabiliaceae bacterium; assembly: GCA_016342595.1. Lineage (GTDB taxonomy): Bacteria > Bacteroidota > Bacteroidia > Bacteroidales > Marinilabiliaceae > JAEINY01. The sequence continues at coordinate 37,326 of JAEINY010000030.1, read as the reverse complement.
CGCATTCTCATCCCTGAAAAAAGTGATGCATATTTTACCCAACTCTGCTCCAAATCTTACATCCGCGAGATGCTTGAAACAGGTGTTAAATTTTACTTCTATCAGAAAGGATTCTTACACAGCAAAATGATGGTAGTGGATGATCAAGTGTGTACCATTGGTACTACCAACATGGACTTCCGGAGTTTTGAACAAAATTTTGAAGTGAATGCCTTCATCTTTGATACAGAAATTGCCACTGAAGTAAGAGACACTTACATCAATGATCTAAAAACATCGCGCATCGTCGTATTGGAAGAATGGAAAAAACGCCCCCTTCGGCAAAAAGCAAAAGAGTCGTTTGCCAGGCTATTCAGTCCTTTATTATAAACTTGATTTCACCCTATTCATTCAGAATTGTTTCAATTTCATGCCCCCTACTGGTGGTTTCATACTAAAAGTAAACAATCAGGTAAAAATAGTATCTATATTTGCCATAAACGCAACATAAGCAATTATGACTCTACTGCAATTTCTCAATCTCATTCTGATTAATCTGGTAGCCCTTTTGGCAATCAGTTATTTTTGGAGTTTCTATACCCACAAACTTTTTAAACCTTTTGCCTGGCTCGATGCACAAAAAAAGGGACACCTCTCGAAAACTATTAGTCAACACGAACGAAAATTTAAAGATAAGAACCGGTATTACAGTTTATGGTTGCAACTCCAACGAATCAGCAAGAACAACATTCCCGGCGATCTGGCTGAGTTGGGGGTTTATAAAGGCGAAACAGCTAAACTGATACACCACCTCATCCCCGATCGGGACTTATTTCTGTTCGATAGTTTCAGTGGCCTGCCCAAACAAGTCATTCGGGAAGATTGCGATGGAACAGTGCGCCCTCAAACGGTGAAATTTGATAATACAACACCCGATGAAGTAGTAAAGTATATCAAAGGGAATGAAAAAATTATCGTCAAAGAAGGTATCTTTCCTGAAACAGCCAAAGGATTAGAAAATAAAATATTTGCTTTTGTACACATCGATGCGGATCTCTATCAATCAACCTTAGATGCCCTTCTATTTTTCTATCCACGACTCTCACCAGGTGGTATGATACTGATTCATGATTATAATCACAATTGGGAGGGTGTTGAAAAAGCCATTAACGAATTTTCAATAACTATTCCGGAAGGTTTTGCTGAGTTACCAGACATGTATGGCTCAGCTCTATTAATAAAAAACAAAACCTGTTAAGCTATGCGCCATCAACTTTTCGCTTTATTGCTACTCTCATCATTGACTATTTATAGTCAAAATTTACCAAAAAAAAACACTAAACGTCCAAAGATTGGCTTGGTATTGAGTGGAGGAGGCGCAAAAGGATTGGCACATATCGGGGTGTTAAAAGTATTGGAAGAGGCCGGTATTCGTCCAGATTATATTACCGGCACGAGCATGGGTAGTATCATTGGTGGTTTATATGCCAGCGGATATTCAGCTGCCGAACTGGATTCCATTGTGCGGAAAGCAGATTGGGCTATTCTACTCAGCGATCAGGTGCCTTTATCAGATGTAGTGCCCGAGGAAAAAAATGATTACGATCGATTTCAATTGGAATTCGATATCACCAAGAAAGGATTAGCCCTACCGACTGGTGTGGTTCGCGGGCAACGCATCTCGGAATACCTTTCGGAATTAACCTGGCACGTTGCCGATGTGAAGAATTTTGATGACTTGCCTATCCCTTTTCGATGTGTAGCAGCAGATTTAATAACTGGCGAAACCCATGTATTCAAAAGTGGCGATTTAACCACAGCCATGCGGGCTAGTATGGCCATCCCTTCCGTATTCACACCTGTTGAGTTAGGTGAAAAGTATTTAGTAGATGGTGGTGTGCTGGATAATTTCCCGGTAAAAGTAGCCTTGGAAATGGGAGCAGACATTATCATTGGAGTCAATGTTGGATTTAAAGATTATCCCACGAAAGAAGACATGAATTCCATATCCAAGGTTTTGATGACATCAGCCTCTATTGGTAGTCATCCAGCACTAGTCGAAGCTATAGGCCTGACAGATTACATCATTTCGCCGCATTTGGCTCCTTATACTACTTCCAGTTTCTTTGATGCCCCCAAAATTATTGAGCGCGGTGAAACAGCTGCCTGTCAACAGTTGACTCAATTTCAACATCTGGCAGATTCCCTCAATACACTCGGGCCAGCTTCTGTAAGCCCACAGAAAATTCAAGTTCATGAAATCATTATAAGCGATATTCAGATTAAAAATCGAGAACACATTTCCAAGAAATTTTTTATCGGTAATCTTGGTTTTGAAGTGGGTGATACCGTTTCGTTAGAGCAAGTTAACAAAGGTATACGTAGTTTAATAGGGACTCGTTTTTATGAAAAGATAACTTACGAATTAACACACTACAATGAAGGTTATGCCATAGAATTCAACACCCTGGAAACTAAATCGGCCAAAGCAAAATTCTCTGTTCATTACGATAATGAATTAAAAGCGGGTATCATTGCCAACCTCACCTTGCGGAATATCCTAACCAAAAATAGTCGTTTATCATTAACTGCCGACATTTCAGAAGCACCCCGTATTTATAGTAACTTACTTACTTTTTTAGGTGAAAAACAAACCACCGGATTTTACCTGGATGCCTATTTCGAAGATACACCACTTCCGATTTATAGTAACAGTGGTAATAAATTCGGTACTTTTGATTACCAACAAACCCATATTGGAGCCGGTTTTAATTTTTCAACCGGAACCTCTGTTCAAATTAATGCGGGATTAAGATGGAAGGCGATGGCATTAAGTCAGGAATCCGGATTCAATGAAATATTCGATTTTGGGGCCAAAAAATTTGGAAATGGATTACTGCAAAGCGAATTTCTATTTGAAAGCAACACCCTCAACCGTCGTTATTTCGCAACAAAAGGCCACCATTTGAAAATTAAAGGTATCTATACTATCAATGCCTATGAAATATATCGTGGTGAGGATTCTATAAAACACATGGTGGATCCCTACATCACCATTCCTGAAAAAAATTATGTATTTGCTCAGGGCTCGTATCTCAAAATGATTCCCATTAATAAAACCTTCAATTTGATGATGAAGGGTGAAGCCGGCGTCTTTACAAAAGATCCTCTCTTCCTGAACTTAGTCTTTCTGGGAGGTACATCTTACAATGCAGCCTTGAATGACATCCCGTTTGTGGGTCTGAACTATCGCGAAAAATTAGTTGAAAACTATCTGTTGGGACAAAGCATTGTAAATATCAATATTAGCAAGATATTCTATGCCCATCTCATTGCTAATGGCATCTATTCAGCACCTTTTGGTTCTGAAACCCTGCACACAGATGAAAATCCATTTATTCTCGAACAAAAGGATTTTATCCTGGGATATGGCGTAGCCATCTCAATGAATAGTTTCATCGGACCAATTACCTTAGGTTTCGGAAGTAATCACATGGATCACCGATTACGAACCTATATTAATATTGGATTCCCTTTTAATTAACCAAAATACAAATCGGGTGGGGACTCGAAACCCAGTCGCTCAAACTTTTAGACTTTCCCAGCTTATCATTATATATCTAAATGACCAGCTGGGAAAAAATCGTCACACACTTATTTAATCCCCAGTTGTCGTAAACGCTTATTCATCCGTCGCAGCTTGAACGTCTCGAAATACCGAATAATCCGTCGCAAAACGTCTAAATAAAGGGCAATGTACAACAATCCGGTCGACAACCATATAATGAGCGTATTAAACAATGGTGTTGGAATCACCAAGCCCATCAATCGTTTCTCCGGGGCATAAAAATGAGCACGCCCCCAGTTGGAAGTAGGCGCTTTAAACACCGGATGTTTCTTTTGAACGATGGCTTTATCAGTCACTAAAATCTGTTTGATTTCCCGCTTATTGAGCACCATATCTTCCACTGCTTCGTTCTGATAAGTCTCTTTAAATCGTAAAAAAGACGCCTTCGAACCATATTGTTGAATCATGGCTGTAAACAAGCTATCTTTCTGCCGTTTACTTGTCCTGTATAATTCCCGGTTGATCTGCTTTAAATGGTTTAATAAAGAATCTGTTTCATGATATGCGCTGGAATCATACGCCTTCAATCGACTTAACAATCGGCTTATATAAGGAAAATGAACAATCTGTTTACCTGTAATTAGATTCAATTGGTTAAACAAAACCTGTGAGATCTCCCTTAGTTCAAAATCATTTTGATTCTCTAAATGATAGTGACAGGTCTCATTCAGTTTCTTCAATTCAGGAATCAATAGACTACTTCTATAAGAGGCTTCACTCATAGCACGCTCAGTCGCGAAAAAATGCTTTTCATAGGCATTATTTTTAAACTGATTAACAGCCAAACCTTCATAGGCCCATCTGGAAATCATTAAATCCCCAATTCGTGGCACATATTCATCAGAAGCAATGGACTTATGCAGTTTATCAAAATTCACAATCACCCCACTAAAAAGGAGCTGCGGCACCAAAATAAGCGGTATTAAAATATAGATAGCCACTACCGAATTTAATCCACTACTGATATTCAATCCTAATAGATTCGCAAAACATGCTGCACTAAAGAGAATGAACCAATAACTGAATGTTAATCCCTGAACTTCCAATATGTGATTTCCTATCAAGACAAAACTTAGTGTTTGTATGGCTGATATAATAAATAAAATCACAATCTTACTATTCATGAATCCAGAACGACTCAAATTCAAAAAGGATTCCCTTTGTAAGAGTCGCCGATCTTTTATAATTTCTTCCGCACTCACATTTAAGCCCATAAAAAGAGACACCACCACACACATAAACAGATAGGCGGGCAGGTTGACATTCTTCCCAAACAAATAAAGTGAGGCCTCAGCATCTGTACCACTAATATATTTAGTGAAAAAACCCAACATCAAAGCTAAAAGCGGCGCTTCTAAAAGATTAATAGCCAAGTACTGATGATCCTTTAATTTAGAAAGGGCATCACGTAAAAAATAGATCTTAAACTGTTCCCACCGTCCCGGAATATTATAGAGGTTAGGTGGCAATTTCTCGCGTTTCTCGTTTTGCCGTTTCTCCTTCCACTCAAACTTCTTCTCAAAATTCTCAAGATAGTGCTCATACCACTCCTCAGGCGTTACTTTCCGCTTACGCACAAACTTACCATCCGGGTTAACCTGTCTGGCTTCAATAATACGCAGCGGCTGCTCTGTTTTCACATTACCACAGATGTAACACTCCCGCTCCTCGGGATTCACATAATGTCCCATCATCTTAAAATAGGCAATGGCATCCATTGGATTGCCGTTGTAGATGATACGGCCCCCTTTATCAATAATAAGCAGTTTATCAATTAGTTTGTAAAGGTCACTGCTAGGCTGGTGGATGTTAATGATGACCAATTTACCCTTTAGAGCCTGGCGTTTCAACAACACCATAACCTTCTCTGAATCCATCGAAGACAATCCGGAAGTCGGCTCATCCACAAATAGCACAGAAGGTTCCCGGATAAGCTCAAGAGCTATGTTCAGCCGTTTCCGCTGTCCACCACTCAATATTTTATTTAATGGTGATCCCACGACTAAATCACGGGCTTCCACCAGATCAAAATCATGAATTGCTTTATCTACCAACTGCACAATTTCCTCTTTGGAGAAATCACTGAAACAAAGACGTGCATTGAAATAGAGATTTTCAAATACGGTAAGCTCCTCTTTCAACAAGTCGTCCTGAGGCACATAGCCAATAACACCTTCAAGTGATTCAGAGTCATTGTGTAAATCGTAACCATTAATATGAATACGGCCAGCTGCCAATTTAAGGTTACCATTCAGCACATTTAAAAGAGTGGATTTTCCAGTTCCGCTACCTCCCAAAACTCCTACTAATTGCCCCGATCGACCGGTGAAACTAAAAGGATGAATTCCTGTTTCCTCATTATTAAACTTGTAAGACACATCTAAGGCGCGGTAAATAATTCGTTCCTTATCGATACGTGCTATAAACTTCTCAGCCACCGAGCCATAATAAACAGGTGCCATTCGTGAAGTCTTAATCACTGATCCGGGTGGAAACGGAGCCGCCCGATGTTGCTCAATGATATGACCATTCAAATACAGGTTACGCTCTCCTGAATAGCGAAACATGAAGATATTAGGACTCTTGATGTGCAATACCCACACAAAAACTTGCTGCTTGGGATTGTATATATGCTTAATGTCGGGATCCGGTTTTTCCTGCTGACCACTGATCAATAACAACCGCTTCTTCTCATTCACCTCCAAGGGAAAATATAAAATAAACTTCCGCAGGTTATCGTAATCGTCAACATCCAGCTTTATACCTTTTGCCAGGGCATCCGTAAACACACGCTCTTCATCTGAGACGTGACCGTCACGGATGATATAGTTCAGCATGATGGAAACCAAAATAAACTTGGTCTCCTCTTCAAGTTCCTGATTCAGTTCATTGCAAATGGTTAACAGCTTATTCATGTTATAGGTCGATTGCTCTTCCCGGGCTAATCTGTCGCTGCTATAGGTGTTTTTATGGTATTTACTTAAATAGAAATCATAACGTTCCAAGGCACGGCCCACATACTCGCTATTGAGGTTACGTGCTAAAAACGTTTTAATTTCATGATGCCCCTCTCCTGTTTTTTGCTCCTCCCGAATATCAGTCAAAAGAGCAAAAATCTGCATAAGGGCATCCAACAATAGTTCACTCATCAAATGGTTATTTTGGTTGCTGCGGAAAGATAATTATTTTTTTCCAACGGAGCTGCAGGCATAAAAAAGGGGATGCCTTGGACATCCCCTTTTTTTGATATTTTCTCGCATTAATTACGCTACAAACTTCTCACGTAATTTAGCTACATTGTTCTTAATTGCTTGTAATTGCTCTTCTGAAATACTACCTGGATCAATGCTGTTATAAATATCATGAAGAATCTTCAAATCATCAATAACCGATTTCACATCTTCGTTGGCTGAATGTTGTTCCAACAATTCCATCATTTTATTTAAGGGTTCTTTTTGCTCCATGATGATTTTCACCATCTCTTTGTTGTTAAACGTATCTTCGGAGATATGCGTTGAAATATACAATGCTTCAGTCCAACTTCCAGCCAGTACTAACATTGAAACAGCTGTACGTTCGTTTTTATTCAAATACTCATAAGTATCATAAAACGAATCCGTGATGATCTTAACCAGTTGATCTTTACTCTCCAGGTTCTGCTCAATTTCTGTTAACAGGTTTTGGTTTAAAGCAGCCGTGATGTCGAGTTTTTCAATTAAATGCTTGGAAGCATTCATAAAATCTACCGTTTCTTGATTCTGGTTATAGGTACTGGCATAACTTAGATCAGCACTATAAATACCCAGGTTCAATGCCTGACTTTTCTCTGTGAAATATTTATCCACATTCCCCACTGGATTAGACAGTGATAAAATATAAGCAGCCTCAATGCGGTTTAACATCTCGGTAACCTCAAACGAAGTAGGAAGTGGGTAAACAAATTCTCTCACTTCTTTCTCAACGTTTTCTTTCTTAATATCAGGCGTTTTGCTTTCTTTCTTTGCTTTTCCCTGACTATTGCATGAAGCTAAAAGGATAGTCCCTGCTATAAACAAAGTTGCGATTTGTAAGGTGCGTTTCATGTTTCTAAGGTCTTAATTATTTACACAAATATAGGAGATTTTAAAAATAATTCGTTTTGTCATGTTCTATTTTTATAACAATGTCTAATTAGCCCCTAAGAAAAAGACATAAAACTCTTTTTATACCATCGTAAATAGTTTATTCTCTTCCTTTCTAACAAAAAAGACAAAAGAAGTGTTTAAGACCAATCCTTATTAGCAATAAGATATCCACTTAATTAACAACACCATCTAATGAGCAACAACCAAAGGATTACTCCTACCTACAACAACGGATTTTTTATGGGATTAAACAGGGAAGTTGCATACGGAACATTAACGGCATCTTTAAAATATACAGATGCTAATAAAATCAGTATTATCATCACCATGAATCCGATTATCACCTTTGTATTGCTGGTACTCCTAATTCATTTTGAAGCCGATTAGTTTCCGTTGAATTCCTTGCCCCCAATGGCTTTTGTGGGAGCATCAGTGGTAATGGCTGATGCCATCTTAGCTGTCGGCAAAACAACTAAAAAGAAAAGTGGCAATAGCTAATTACCGCGCCTTCGGAGCAAAATGATTCCATGCTCTTTTTCAACAAACTGAAAATACTGATACAACTGAAAATTAAAATCTACCCCATAATCCACACTGGCATCATAAGGGATCTCCGTTTCGAAAAAGCTTCCATACCTCAACGGGTTCTGATAACGCATATTCCATTCAATACTATACCGAATGTTCCAATTTCGGTAGTATTCATTGGAATAGTACCATTTTGGATAAGGTTGAGTAGCTAAAAAGGTATCAAATCCAGGATCAAAAACGACCAATTCGTATTCTACACTGTCTTCTTCGGCAGTAGTTGAAGAAATCTCAATACCTGCTACATCCGGAGCAACAATCTGTTGAGTTGGTTGACAGGCAACCAAAACTCCAGCCAATAATACGAGGAAAAATAAGACTGTTTTCATGGCTCTAAAAAGGTTTGGTAATACCTTAAAAAAGGTACAAAAACTGTTCCAAGTCAAGGTTTTACACACTCAAAATGATATATAAATGTTAAAAAAACGGAGACCATCAGATCTCCGGTTTTTCAATATCTATTTGATCAACAAATTTCTACTTAAACAGCTACATTATTTTCTCGCAATGCATCGTTTAACGAAGTTTTCTTATTCGTTGATTCTTTACGTTGGCCAATGATTAATGCGGCCGGCACCTGGAAGTCGCCTGCTGGAAATTTCTTAGTGTAGGATCCAGGAATAACCACCGAACGCGGAGGCACATACCCTTTATACTCCAACGGTTTATCACCCGTCACATCAATAATTTTTGTGGAGCCTGTTAACACCACATTAGCACCTAACACAGCTTCTTTACCTACATGACAACCTTCTACAACAATGCATCGCGAACCAATAAAGGCATCATCTTCAATGATAACAGGTGCCGCCTGGATGGGCTCCAAAACACCACCAATACCAACGCCTCCACTTAAGTGCACATTTTTACCAATTTGAGCACAACTACCCACAGTTGCCCAGGTATCTACCATTGTACCTGACTCCACATAAGCTCCTATGTTCACATATGAAGGCATCATCACGACTCCACTTTGTAAATAAGCGCCGTAACGTGCCACGGCATGAGGTACCACACGAACGCCTAGCTCTTTGTAATTCTTCTTTAAAGCAATTTTATCATGAAATTCGAACGGACCTACCTCAATGGTTTCCATTTGCTGAGTTGGGAAGTATAAGATCACTGCCTTTTTTACCCACTCATTTACTATCCACTCATTACCATTAGGTTCAGCAACACGGATTTCGCCCTTATCCAATTGTTCAATAACTGCTTTGATGGCCTCAACAGTATCGGCATTATTTAGTAGGGATCGGTCCTCCCACGCTTTTTCAATCTGATTTTTTAAATCGCTCATAAGTGATAAATTTTAATTATAGCAACAAAAATAATAGTAAAAAATAAGTTTTCATGAAAAAAGAAGACTTTCAACTCCTAATTTAACTAATTCATTACAACTCGTTAAATCTTAAAATTCAGTTAAAGGAATGTTAAAATGATAACATCAAAACTAAAATAAAACTATATTCACAACCAATAATTGAAAGACAGACCTGAAGTATCAGTGTACATTGACACAGTAAAAAATAAAAATGATAAAAAAGTTATCACTATACAGCTTTTTATCGGCCATGGTTTGGATCACAAGTTACGGACAATCACAACAGCAAGTATGGCTAAAAGGGAAAATCATTAATCGAGAAGATAGTGTTGCGGTTCCCTTCGCACAGATTGCCAGCTACAAAAAACTACGGATGTATGCAGCTGATTCTATCGGCGAATTTACAGTTATGCTACCTCCTGATGACAGTATTAAAATTTTAGCCCTGGGCTTTGAACCGGTAGTAGTCTCCATCCGTGATTTCTTTTCCAATACGGAAACACCGGTTCTTTTTTCGATGGTTAATATTTCCTATCAAATACAACAAATCGACATCAACGCTTTCTCGACCTATACGAAATACTCAGAAGATTTGAAGGCTATACATACCAAGGCTCAGGAAATGGATTTAAAAATGCCCGCGGACATTATCATGGGAAAAGGCAGCGAAATACCGGCCTCTATTCGACCTGTATTTGCGAGAAAACCACCCATCATAGCCGCATTTTACAATCCACTAAGCTATGCGACCTATTTCATGTCAAATCAAGAAAAAGAAAAACGTCAACTTGTAAAATTATTCCATCAAGATAAAGTCTGGCAATTGTTAACACCTGAGATAATACAAGAAGTATCAGGTTTAGAAGGAGAGAAACTACAACAATTTATGATTTACTGTAATGTAAACATTCAATTGACCGACAAAGATACAAACGCTTCTGTAAGGAGCAAGGTGATGGAATTACATATGAATTTCATTAATGAAAAAAAACATGATCGCAAAATCTCTTAATCCACTATTCCAACAAAAAACAATCATTCTATATTTTAACTTAATTTTGTTCCTTTCAATACCCATCAGCCTATTTTCTCAACTTAATGATAAAAAAGAACACTGGGTAACAGGTGAAATCCTGACACAAACGACGAGTCTTCCGGTACCATTTTCATATGTGGTCAACAGTCGGACAGGAGTTGGCAAAGAGACCAATGAATCAGGGCAGTTTAAAATGCACATACAACCGGGAGACTCCATCCTTTTTCGTTGCATAGGATACATGGATACAGTCTGGGTGGCTTCAAGTATTGATTTAACATCTGACACTCTAAGGTTAATAACGCAACATAAAACCTATGCCTTGAATGAAGTGGATATTATCTGGTTTCGATCCTACGCCTCTTTCAAATATCGCGTGGCAAATTTAAAAATTGAAACAGCACCTGAAATTAAACTAAACTTAAACCTTAACACAAGCGACTTAACAGCTTTAGCATCTTCACAAGCGAAAGCAGGTGCGGGAGTAAATTTCATGGCTATTCCAGGTCTCATTGCACAGCAGTTCAAAAAGTACAAGCCTATTGAACCAGCTGAAGAAATACGTTATGCACGGTTCAACAAATTAACAAGTAGAGAAAATCTCATCGCATTAACCGGAGAGAAAGGTCCTAAACTTGATTCATTTATTGTTTTTTTAAGATCCAAACATAAGATCACCCCAACTCTCCCTGATTATGAAATATTAGCTGCTATACAATTAGTCTATGAAGATTTTCTGGCAATAAATACTGACAGTATCCCATAGTTAACAATACAAATCAGTACACTTTTCGAATGACTAATGAGGTTACAATTTAAAAAGCCAAAACAATACGATGCCATGCCTTATACAGTACTGATTTTCAAATAACCTTTAAGCATACACAATAATAAGTAAGCAGAATAATATTTCGAATTACATTTACACGGCATTTACGGGCGTAAAATCTGTAAGTTTTCAGCTCTATAAATTTACGAATAGTAATTTTTTTCAAATTTTATTGAATAATTTTTTGGTGTTTAAGAAATCAATCATACATTTGCTAACGTAAAAAGCAGAAAAAAAGACATTATGAATTTCAATTTATCACTCATTCTCAACATTATTATTATTCTCGTGGACATAACCTAGGGAAGTGAGAATGCTGTATAGATAACGAAACAAAATATTTCTAAGAGCCTTTCTCACTTCCCAAAGAGAAAGGCTCTTTTTTTTTGCAAAACCATAACCATAAAAACCAAATGAAAATTACTTTACGAAGCGCAACCACCACCGAAGGCCGACGAATGGCAGGAGCTCGCAGCTTATGGCGCGCCAATGGTATGAAGGAATCTCATTTTGGGAAGCCAGTCATCGCTGTGGTCAACTCCTTCACTCAGTTCGTACCTGGTCATGTTCACCTACATGAAATTGGTCAAATGGTGAAACAACGCATTGAAGCAAAAGGATGCTTTGCCGCGGAGTTTAACACCATTGCCATTGACGATGGAATCGCCATGGGCCACGACGGCATGTTATATTCCTTACCCTCACGTGATATCATTGCGGACAGTGTGGAATACATGGCCAACGCACACAAAGTGGATGCCATGGTTTGCATCAGCAATTGCGACAAAATAACACCTGGAATGTTAATGGCTGCCATGCGATTAAATATTCCCACTGTATTTGTCTCAGGGGGCCCCATGGAAGCAGGAAAATCAGGTGATAAAGCACTTGATTTAGTGGATGCCATGGTGATGGCAGCTGATGATTCGGTTTCGGATGAAGAAGTAGCAGATGTAGAACGAAATGCCTGTCCTACGTGTGGTTCGTGCTCAGGTATGTTCACAGCTAATTCAATGAATTGTTTGAACGAAGCCATTGGCCTAGCATTACCAGGAAACGGTACCATTGTAGCCACACACGTTAACCGAAAACGTCTATTTGAAAAAGCAGCTGATCTGATTGTTGACATAACAAACCGTCATTATACTGAGGGAGATACATCGGTGTTACCCCGTTCAATCGCTACCTATGAAGCGTTCAAGAATGCTATGACATTAGACATTGCCATGGGTGGTTCTACTAATACAGTTTTACACATCCTGGCCATTGCACATGAAGCAGGTGTTGAATTCACCATGAACGACATTGATGAATTATCACGAAAAACACCTGTATTGTGTAAAGTGGCACCTAACTCGCATTATCACATTGAGGATGTGAACCGCGCGGGAGGTATCATGGGTATTTTAACAGAACTAAATCGTGGTGGTTTAATAAATACTGCTGTGAGCCGGGTGGATTTCCCGACTTTAAAAGAGGCATTCGATGCTTATGATGTATTGCAACAATCAGCTATTCCCGATGCTCAAGAGATATACTCAAGTGCACCTGCCGGATTATTTAATCTGACAATGGGATCACAACAAGCTAAATATGCGCAGTTGGATCTGGATCGTGAGAAAGGATGTATCCGAAGTGTTGAACACGCCTACTTTCAGGATGGTGGCTTAGGTGTGCTATTCGGTAATCTGGCGGAAAAAGGTTGTATCGTAAAAACGGCAGGTGTAGATGAATCAATCTTCCGGTTTGAAGGGACTGCACGCGTATATGAATCTCAGGATGACGCTATTGAAGGCATCTTATCCGACGAAGTAAAAGCCGGTGATGTAGTCATCATCCGCTACGAAGGTCCTAAAGGAGGACCCGGAATGCAGGAAATGCTGTATCCCACGTCATACCTAAAATCTAAACAGCTGGGTAAAGCTTGTGCCCTGTTGACCGATGGTCGCTTTTCCGGAGGTACTTCCGGATTATCCATTGGCCATGTCTCACCGGAGGCCGCAGCAGGTGGCACCATTGCCCTGGTGAAAAATGGTGATCCAATCACGATTGATATTCCCAATCGAAAAATAGAACTCGGTGTCAGTGATGAAATATTGACGCAACGCAGACAGGAGGAAGAGAAGAAAGGCCCCAAAGCTTTTCAACCCGGAGAACGAGAACGTGTCGTCTCCAAAGCACTTCGAGCCTACTCCAGTTTGGTAAGTTCAGCAGACAAAGGAGCCATTCGAATGATTGATTAGTAGAAGCATACAGAAGATAGCTTCTTGGGAATGCTATATCCATATAGCAAATTTACATATCTGAATTTCAGATTATTAGCAAATCAACATCTCTGTCATGAAGTGACAGCGCTGACTTTATCACATAAATAATCATTAAGTCCTTTACGATGGAAACAGTAATGCAACAGACACGAAAGGAGAAAGAAAAGATGAAAAAAAGAAGGATGACTGGCTCACAGGCCGTCATGGAATCGTTACTAAACGAGGGTGTTGACCTGATGTTCGGTTATCCCGGCGGTGCGATCATGCCTGTGTACGATGCTTTGTATGATTATCAAGACAAATTAAATCATGTTTTGGTACGCCATGAACAAGGTGCGGTTCATGCTGCCCAGGGATATGCCCGCGTTACTGGTAAAGTTGGTGTCTGCCTGGTCACTTCCGGCCCTGGCGCTACCAATACTATTACCGGAATTGCTGATGCCCAGATTGATTCTACTCCTTTAGTAATTATTAGCGGCCAGGTTGCATCTCCATTGTTGGGAACCGATGCTTTCCAGGAAACGGATGTGGTAGGCATCAGTCAACCCATCACCAAATGGAACTACCAGGTGAAACGTGCTGAGGAAATCCCGGAAGCTATCGCGAAAGCATTTTTCATCGCCAGAACGGGACGACCGGGTCCAGTTCTAATTGACATAACAAAGGATGCCCAATTCACGCAATTTGACTATGAGCATAAACCAGTCAATCATGTACGCAGCTACAAGCCTGTCACAGCGGTAAGAAAAGACCAGATAGCTGAAGCAGCACGTCTGATCAACCTGGCTAAAAGGCCAATGGCTTTAATTGGTCAGGGTGTTGTATTGGGAAATGCAGAGAGTGAATTAATGTCCTTTCTGGATAAAACACAAATACCTGCTGCCTGGACATTGCTAGGATTATCAGCTATGCCATCGGATCATCACCTGAATGTAGGTATGTTAGGTATGCATGGTCATTATGCACCGAATGTTAAAACCAACGAAAGTGACTTAATCATTGCTATCGGTATGCGATTCGATGATCGGGTAACCGGTAATGTTCAAAAATATGCCACTAATGCCAAAGTCGTTCATCTGGAAATTGATCCGGCAGAAATCAACAAGATCATCTATGCCGATGTTCCGGTTCTGGGTAATGTGAAAGAATCACTTCCCATGTTGACTGAAATGGTGAGTCCGAATAATCATGAAGCCTGGTTAGGAGAATTTAAAGCGTGTTATAAAATAGAGGATCAAAAAGTCATCCAACCAGAGATCAATCCAACAAAAGATGGATTGACCATGGGAGAAGTGATTCGAAAAGTATCTGAAGCACATGATGACGACGCCATTATGGTAACCGATGTGGGTCAGCATCAAATGATGGCCTCCCGCTACTTCAAGTTTAAACAATCACGTAGCGTAGTAACTTCAGGTGGATTAGGCACCATGGGTTTTGGTTTGCCGGCAGCCATCGGAGCAAAAATGGGAAAACCCGATCGGCCGGTATGCTTGTTCGTAGGGGACGGTGGTTTCCAAATGAACATTCAGGAGTTAGGCACCATTTTCCAAACCAAAGTACCGGTTAAGATTATATTGCTAAACAATGAATTCCTTGGAATGGTACGTCAATGGCAAGAACTATTCTTTGACAAAAGATACGCATCCACCGAAATGGTGAATCCTGATTTTATTACTATCGCTAAAGGTTATGACATTTGCGCCGAAGTAATTTCAGAACGCGAAAATCTGGATGCGGCCATTCGTCGCATGACCGAACATGAAGGCGCTTATTTATTAGAAGTAAGAGTGGAGAAAGAAGGAAATGTATTTCCAATGGTTCCATCGGGTGCATCTGTTTCGGATGTACGCCTGGAATAAACAGATAATAGATTGTTAGACAAATAGATTAAAGATTAATTTACAGGAGAATGATCATTTCAATAATCAGCGACCCAACTCAGGCACATTTGCCTCATAGGATGTATTCGTTGTCTATTATCTAATTTCTATCAATCTCTTGTCTAATAAATTAAACAATGAAACAAGAATTCACACTTTCCATATATTCAGAAAACCACGTCGGCTTACTCAATCAGATCACATCGGTCTTTACACGCCGACACATCAACATCGAGAGCTTAACCACTTCTGAATCGGCTATTGAAGGCATTCACAAATTCACCATTGTGGTATTTACATCTCGTGAGCAGGTAGATAAACTACTGCTCCAAATCGATAAGAAAATAGATGTCATCAAAGCCTTTGTTTTCACACCGGATGAAATAATTCATCAGGAGGTGGCCCTCTACAAAGTGGCCACTGAAGCCTTACTCAATAGCAATGAGATTGAACGGTTGGTACGCCAATATGGCGCTCGCATACTGGAAATCACTTCTGAATATACAGTGATTGAAAAAACCGGACATAAAAGCGATACGCAAGAATTGTTTGAAAAACTGGATCACTTTGGGGTCACTCAATTTGTCAGATCAGGACGGGTAGCTGTTACAAAACTTAAAGAAGAACTATTATCCAATTACCTGAAAAAACTAGAAAAGGAAAAATCATTATTAGACTAACGAATAAACTAATCAATTTTTATCATGGCAAAAATTAATTTCGGAGGAGTAGAAGAGAATGTTGTTACCAGGGAAGAGTTCCCATTGGCTAAAGCAGTTGAAACATTAAAAGAAGAAACCATCGCCATCATTGGTTATGGCGTTCAAGGCCCGGGTCAATCCTTAAACCTGCGCGACAATGGTTTCAAAGTCATCATCGGACAACGTAAAAACAGTGCCAGCTGGGACAAAGCAGTGGCAGATGGTTGGGTTCCAGGTGAGACCTTATTCGAGATCGAAGAAGCACTTGACAAAGGTACCATCATTCAATACTTGCTTTCGGATGCCGGACAAATTGCTGTGTGGCCAACTGTAAAAAAATATTTGACACCAGGTAAAGCATTGTATTTCTCACATGGTTTTGGTGTGACTTATAAAGAACGTACCGGTATTGTGCCTCCGGCCGATGTAGATGTCATCTTAGTGGCTCCTAAAGGATCGGGTACAAGCTTACGTCGTATGTTTATAGAAGGACGTGGACTAAACTCCAGTTTCGCCATCTTCCAGGATGCCACAGGCAAAGCATGGGATCGAGTGATAGCATTAGGTATTGGTGTTGGATCAGGATATCTGTTCGAAACTGATTTTAAACGTGAAGTTACCAGTGACTTAACTGGTGAGCGCGGTACATTAATGGGTGCCATCCAAGGTATTTTTGCAGCACAGTACGAAGTGTTACGTGCCAATGGTCACTCACCATCTGAAGCATTCAACGAAACTGTTGAAGAATTAACTCAAAGCTTAATGCCTTTGGTAGCAGAAAACGGAATGGACTGGATGTATGCCAACTGTTCAACCACTGCTCAACGTGGTGCTTTAGATTGGTGGAAAAAATTCCGTGATGCCTCTAAACCCGTTTTCGAAGACCTTTACAGCGAAGTAGCTAAAGGAAATGAAGCACAACGCTCCATTGACTCCAACAGTCAGGATGACTACCGGGTTAAACTGGATGCCGAACTCAAAGAACTTCAGGAATCTGAAATGTGGCAAGCTGGAGCAGCTGTCCGTCAGTTGAGACCGGAAAACCAGAAATAAACCCAAAACTAATAGGGAGAGAGGAGCGACCACTGCTCTCTCCCGACTCTGATAAAATTCCAAGGGGACAGGGACCAGAGTCAATCTTTAAAATCGAATATCATGAGTCATAAAGTACATATTTTTGATACCACCTTACGCGATGGAGAGCAGGTGCCAGGTTGCCAGTTAAATACTATTGAGAAAATAGAAGTAGCCCGCCAGCTTGAGAAGCTCGGGGTCGATATCATTGAAGCCGGATTCCCCATTTCCAGTCCGGGTGATTTTAACTCAGTGGTAGAGATCTCTAAAGCCGTTGAACGCCCCATCATCTGCGCCTTGACAAGGGCGGTGAAAAAAGATATTGAAGTGGCCGCCGATGCCTTGAAGCATGCCAAGCGCGGTCGTATCCATACGGGTATTGGCACTTCATTTTACCACATCAACTACAAATTAAAGTCCAACCAGGATGAAATTATAAAACGCGCTATTGATGCGGTTAAGTATGCCCGACGATTTGTAGATGATGTAGAATTCTATGCCGAAGATGCCGGCCGTACTGAAAACGAATACCTGGCACGTGTAGTAGAAGCCGTCATAAAAGCTGGCGCTACTGTGATAAATATACCAGATACAACAGGCTATTGCCTGCCTGCCGAGTACGGAGAGAAGATTGCTTACCTGGTGAATAACGTGCCAAATGTTGATAAGGCCATTTTATCCACACACTGTCACAATGATTTGGGAATGGCAACAGCCAATACCTTAGCCGGTGTATCCCATGGCGCCCGTCAGGTAGAAGTAACCATTAATGGATTGGGTGAACGTGCAGGTAACACAGCCTTGGAAGAAGTCGTCATGGCCATTCAATGCCATAAAGATTTAGATTTCGAAACGGGCATCGACTCCACGCAATTGATGAAAACCAGCAAATTGGTATCCACATTAATGCGCATGCCAGTGCAAGCTAACAAAGCCATTGTGGGTCGTAATGCATTTTCGCACTCATCGGGGATTCACCAGGATGGCGTATTGAAAAACCGTGAAAACTATGAGATCATTGACCCGGCTACAGTAGGCGTTAAAGAATCCAGCATCGTGTTGACCGCCCGAAGTGGACGTGCTGCCTTGAAACACCGTTTACATGTTTTAGGCTATACTTTTGAAGGAAAGGAGTTGGACGATATCTATCAGAAATTCCTGAACCTGGCAGATAGTAAAAAAGATGTAGGTGATGAAGACCTGGAAGCATTGGCTGGTTCTGAACGTGCCAAGGAAGATCGCTCCATCAAATTGGAAACCTTACAGGTATTGTGTGGCAGCACCACCATCCCATCCGCAACGGTGGCCGTTAGTTTCAATGGTGATGTATTCACAGAAACAGCTTCCGGGAATGGTCCGATTGATGCAGCCTTTACAGCTGTCAGAAGTCTGGTTAAACGCAAAGTACATCTGGAAGAATTCCTGATTCAAGCCATTACACGCGGCAGTGACGATTTGGGTAAAGTTCACGTTCAGGTGGAACACAAAGGAAAAACCTATTATGGATTCTCAGCCAACGTGGATATCATCACCGCTTCGGTAGAAGCATTCTTAGATGCTATCGCTAAAATCGGCTAATTAAATATTAATGGTTAATGATCAATTAATAATTCGTGTCGGATCATTTTTTTCATTAATCATTTTTCATTAATCCTTAATCATTAACAATGACTGGAACAACACTATTTGATAAGATATGGGACAGCCACGTGGTATCATCTATTGAAGATGGACCTAATGTCCTTTACATTGACCGTCACTTCATCCACGAAGTAACGAGCCCCCAGGCTTTTAATGGCCTGAAAGAAAGAGGAGCCAAGGTGGCACGCCCGGACCAGGTAATCGCTACACCTGATCATAACATACCCACCATTGATCAGCACTTGACCATTCACGATGAGTTGTCACGCCACCAGGTGGAGACACTCACAAAAAATTGTGAAGAGAATGGCATAACCCTGTATGGCCTAAATCATCCTTACAATGGCATTGTTCATGTAGTTGGACCTGAACTAGGCATTACGCAACCTGGTATGACCATTGTTTGTGGTGATAGTCACACCTCTACGCATGGTGCCTTTGGCAGCATTGCTTTTGGTATCGGCACCAGTGAGGTGGAGATGACATTGACCACCCAATGCATCATGCAGCCAAAGCCCAAAAGTATGCGCATTAATATTGAAGGAGAACTGGGTAAAGGGGTTACCTCTAAGGACATCATCCTTTACATCATCTCTAAGATTTCAACAGGTGGCGGAACAGGCTATTTCGTGGAATTTGCCGGATCAGCCATTCGCAGTCTTTCCATGGAAGCGCGCATGACGGTGTGTAACATGAGCATTGAGATGGGTGCCCGTGGTGGTATGATTGCACCTGATGAAGTCACTTTTGACTACATAAAAGGACGCGAACAGGCGCCTAAAGGTGAACAGTGGGATAAAGCGGTGGCCCATTGGAAATCATTGTGTACCGAGGCCGATGCCCAATTTGATAAAGAGCTTCACTTTGATGCTGCCGATATTGAGCCCATGATTACTTATGGTACCAACCCAGGTATGGGCGCTAAAGTATGTGGGTCTATTCCAACCATGGATGACATTGAATCGAGCTCTCAAAATACCTTCCGTAAATCAATGGATTACATGGGATTTGAGCCGGGTGACGTACTGGAAGGCAAAACAGTGGATTATGTCTTTGTAGGCAGTTGTACCAATGGACGCATTGAAGATTTAAGATCTTTTGCAGATGCAGTGAAAGGTAAGAAGAAGGCTGATCATGTGACCGCCTGGATCGTTCCCGGTAGTAAACAAGTGGAGAAACAAGCCATTGAAGAAGGTTTGAAAGAAGCTTTGGAAGCATCTGGTTTTGAATTACGTCAACCGGGGTGTTCAGCTTGTTTGGCCATGAACGATGATAAAATTCCGGAAGGTAAATACGCTGTATCTACTTCCAACAGGAATTTCGAAGGTCGACAAGGACCTGGCTCACGCACCCTATTAGCCAGTCCGTTAACAGCTGCAGCAGCAGCCATCACGGGTGTAATCACTGACCCACGGTCCATCATTAATTAAAAAAGGAACAAAGATATGTCTATAGATAAATTTGTAACCCTGAATTCAACAGTGGTGCCTTTGCCCATAGAGAATGTGGATACGGATCAGATCATTCCGGCCCGCTTCCTGAAGGCCACTACAAAAGAGGGTTTTGGGGATAATCTGTTTTTTGACTGGCGTTATGACAAGGCCGGCCAGCCCAAAGCTGATTTTGTGTTGAACAATCCGAAATATTCCGGTCAGATCATTGTAGCCGGGAAAAACTTCGGAAGTGGCTCCAGTCGTGAACATGCTGCATGGGCCATTGCCGGATATGGTTTTAAAGCAGTGGTGTCCAGCTTTTTTGCCGACATCTTCCGGGGCAACTCATTAAATAATGGTGTTTTACCAGTACAGGTATCCGATGCTTTCTTAGCGAAGATATTCAAGGCGGTTGATGCCGATGCCACTGCTGAACTAACCATCAATCTGGAGAAGCAAACCATTACCATCGTTGCCACGGGAGAATCCGAATCATTCGAAATCAACGCGTATAAAAAAAGCTGTTTGCTAAATGAATATGATGATATTGATTATCTGATCAATCTAAAAGATGAAATTGAAGCCTGGGAAAAGCAGGCGATTCGATTTTAACCGACTCAGGCTTATCTAAGCTAAGGATGTGAAACACCTCCTGAATTGTGATTTTCTCTTTATGCCAAAAAACCGCCGGCCTCTTTGCCAGGGCTGGTGGTGGCCTGGCAAAAAAGTGCAGGGAGAAAGGGAAAAGGACAAAGGAAAAAGGGAAAAGGGAGAAGGATAAAGGCCAACAAAAAAGGTAAAAGTAACAGGTTTGGCCCCTCACCATGCTAACCACACTTATTAACCTCACTGAAAGAAAAGAAAGAAAACAAGCCATGAAAGTTGAACTAATGGATACCACTTTGCGTGATGGCGAACAGACCACCGGCGTTTCATTCAATGAATCGGAAAAACTGGCCATCGCACATATTTTACTGGAAGAAGTTAAGGTGGACCGCATCGAGGTCGCCTCTGCCAGAGTATCGGATGGCGAATTCAGGGCTGTTAAAAAGATCTCGGAATGGGCCGCTAAAAAAGGCTTCTTACACAAAGTAGAAGTATTGGGTTTTGTGGATGGCACCACTTCTCTGGAGTGGATTCAGGAAGCCGGGGCTTGTGTGATTAACCTACTCACCAAAGGCTCCCTCAAACATGTGAAAGGACAACTGCGCAAAACGCCACAGGAACATGTGAATGATATCAAAATGACCATTCAAAAGGCTATCGAGATGGGCATTGAGGTCAATATCTACCTGGAAGACTGGTCCAATGGCATGATTGATTCACCCGACTATGTGTTCTTTCTGGTCGACAGCTTACGTGAGCAGCCTATCAAGCGCTTCATGTTACCCGATACATTGGGCATCTTGAATCCCGACCAGGTAAAGGAATTCTGCACAACCATGGTAGACCGGTATCCGGAGCTTCATTTCGATTTTCATGCCCATAACGATTATGATTTTGCGGTAGCCAATGTACATGCAGCGACTAAAACGGGTATCAAAGGCATCCACACCACGGTAAACGGACTGGGTGAACGAGCCGGCAATGCGTCGCTAGCGAGTGTCATCGGCATCTTACATGATCACTTAAAGATAGATACCAACCTGGATGAATCCAAACTCACCCGCATCAGTAATATGGTGGAGAGTTTTTCAGGCATCCGTATTCCCGCCAATAAACCATTAACCGGGGAACATGTCTTTACCCAATGCAGCGGTGTGCATGCCGATGGCGACAATAAAGACAACCTCTATTTCAATAACCTGATGCCGGAACGATTCGGCCGGGTGCGGCAGTATGCGCTGGGTAAAACGTCGGGGAAAGCCAATATCCTAAAGAACCTGGAAGAGCTGGGCATTGAGCTGACACCCGCTGAAATGAAAAAAGTAACCAAACGGGTGATTGAATTGGGGGATAAAAAGGAAAGCGTCACGGCCATTGATCTTCCCTATATCATCTCTGATGTGCTAAAGAGTTCGGCCATCCATGAAAAGATTAAGATAAAAAATTACAGCTTATCCCTGACACATGGATTAAAACCAGTGGCAACCATCAGTTTGCGGATGAACAAAGAAACGTATCAACAGACAGCCGTGGGTGATGGTCAGTACGATGCCTTCATGAAAGCCATCTGGAAAATATACGATCGCCTGGGTAAACCCCATCCGACGCTTACCGACTATTACGTCACCATTCCGCCGGGCGGAAAAACCGATGCCCTGGTAGAAGCGATGATCACCTGGAAATTCAAAGGCAATGAATTTAAAACAAGAGGCCTGGATGCCGATCAAACGGAAGCAGCCATTAAAGGAACCGTTAAAATGCTCAACCTCATCGAAAACGGAAATCTGAAAATAATCACTAAAACAAAAATATGAAACTGAATATCGCAGTATTACCCGGCGACGGAATCGGTCCGGAAATTGTAGACCAGGCACAAAAAGTAATGAATGTCGTTTGTGCTAAATTTAATCACGAGGTCGCTTATACAAATGCTTTAGTAGGTGCCATTGCTATTGATAAAACAGGTGATCCCTATCCGGAGGCGACCCATGAAATCTGCATGCAATCGGATGCTGTTTTATTTGGTGCCATTGGCGATCCTAAATTTGACAATGATCCCAAAGCGAAAGTACGCCCTGAGCAAGGTTTATTGCGCATGCGTCAGAAATTGGGCTTGTATGCGAACCTACGTCCGGTAACTACCTTTAAATCATTGGCGCACAAATCGCCACTGAAAACAGAATTGGTCGATGGCGCTGATTTTATGTGCATCCGCGAATTAACAGGTGGCATCTATTTTGGTCGTCCGCAAGGTCGTTCGGAAGATGGCAATACAGCCTATGACAGTTGTGTGTATACCCGTGAAGAGATTGAACGCATCTGCCGTTTAGCTTTTGAATATGCCGGCAAACGTCGTAAAAAACTAACCATTGTAGATAAAGCCAATGTGTTGGCGACTTCACGTTTGTGGCGCGAAACAGCACAGGCGCTGGAACCGGAATACACCGACATTGAAGTGGAATACATGTTTGTAGATAATGCAGCCATGCAGTTAATACAAGGCCCCAAACGTTTTGATGTGATGGTCACTGAAAACATGTTTGGTGATATCCTGACCGATGAAGCCAGTGTGATTACCGGTTCATTAGGCTTATTGCCTTCTGCCTCCATTGGTGTGCATACTTCCGTGTTTGAACCCATTCACGGATCGTACCCACAAGCTGCCGGTAAAAACATTGCCAATCCCCTGGCCACAGTGCTTTCGGCAGCCATGTTATTTGAATATGCTTTTGACTTGAAAGAAGAAGGCGCAGCTATTCGTGAAGCGGTTGAAAAATCCATTGAAGCACACATCGTCACTGAAGATTTAGCCGAAGGTGGAAAAGCCTACTCTACCTCAGAGGTGGGTGACTGGATTGTGAGATACATTCAACAAAAATAAGTTGACAGACAATTAGAATGCATCATTGAATCGGAAAGGTCCGGGAGGGAAGGCAGACAGACCTTTTCTTCCGGCTTTTCATTACTGCCCGACAACAAACACTCAACAACCATGAAAACAGAAGCCTCCACCAGCGAAAGTGATACCAGTCAATACTATCCTGCTATAAAAGACATCGTCCACGCCAAGCAAACACTCAATAATGTGCTCGACACGACTCCCCTGATGCGCAATCGCCATCTATCGGAAACATTCGGTGCCACCATCATGCTAAAACGTGAAGATCTGCAGCAAGTACGCTCCTATAAAATACGCGGTGCCTATAATAAAATAAAAAGTCTCTCAGAAGAGCAGTGCGCCAATGGAATTGTGTGTGCCAGTGCCGGTAACCATGCGCAGGGCGTGGCCTACTCGTGTCAAAACCTGGGTATTCAAGGCCTCATCTACATGCCCAATACCACTCCGCGTCAAAAAGTAAACCAGGTAAAGATGTTTGGCGAAAAATGGGTGGAAGTGGTATTAACAGGCGACACCTTTGATGATGCGTACCTGGCCGCTATGGAAGAATGTACCAAAGCCGGAAAAACATTCATCCATCCTTTTGATGATCCGAAAGTGATTGAAGGGCAAGCCACCATTGGTTTAGAAATATTTGAACAAGCCAATGCCCCCATCGATTACATCTTTGCTCCCATTGGTGGTGGTGGTTTAATTTCCGGATTGGGCAGTTACTATCACCAGATGAGCCCCACAACCAAAATTATCGGCGTTGAACCTGCAGGTGCACCGGCTATGAAAACAGCTCTGGAAAAGGGACAGGTTGTGGAACTGGCTGAGATTGATAAATTTGTGGATGGGGCGGCTGTTCAGCGCGTTGGTGAGGTGACTTTTTCTATCTGCCAAAAAGTGGTGGATGATATTATCCTGGTGCCTGAAGGAAAGATCTGCACGAAGATATTAGAACTTTACAACTACGATGCCATTGTGGTGGAACCTGCCGGTGCCCTCAGTATCGCTGCACTGGATTATTATGCCGAAGAGATCAAAGGTAAAAATGTGGTCTGTATCCTCAGTGGTAGTAATAATGACATCACGCGTACCGAAGAGATTAAGGAACGCTCCCTCCTGTTTGAAGGCTTAAAGCATTACTTCATTGTTCGGTTTCCACAACGCGCCGGTGCTTTACGCGATTTTGTGGACAGCGTACTGGGGCCCAATGATGACATCACCCATTTTGAATACCGGAAGAAAACAAGCCGGGAGAAAGGCCCCGCACTGATTGGCATCGAACTGCAAGATCCCAAAGACTTTGACGGTTTGTTGAAACGGATGAATGAAAATGGCTTCGTTACAGAATACCTCAATGAGAAACCGGATCTGTTTCAGTATTTGATCTGATGGAATTGGCAATGGCATCAAGTTAATAATTGAAAATAAAGAACAGGCTGAAGGCCTGAGATATCGAAGCTTGGGGCATCGCCCCAAGTATATAGCAATGCAGAACCTATCAGACTGAAGGTTTGACACAGACAACAAGCAAATCGTATTGTCTCACCCATTCAGGGTGATGACCCCACCACTTAAATTATCCTTGGGGCGGTGCCCCAAGCTGTGTTGTCAAAGGCCTACAGCCTTACCGAAATTAAGATCCATTCTCAACGAAACGCATTTCTTTCTAATCGCCTCCATTCCACCGTTTTTAACGCTATTGCAATTAGGCGGTGCACACCTTGGTTGGCAGGTTACACTATGGAGGTTTTCATTACGGAACCGATAAGTACAATAATATACAAATCATTGCACTAGTGCTTCCAATTTTAAATTCAAGTAATTATTTTACTTTGCTTCCAATCAAATAAATTTTTTCTTTAAACCACGAATCACGCGAATTAAACGAATTATTAAAATTTCTGGTAATTAACGTTTTCCGTCGGAAAACGAATTCGTGTAATTCGTTAAATTCGCGGTTCCTTTAAAGAAAACTGCGAAGCAGTTGATATATTGTAATTAGGTGTTTCATATATCAGTAGGTTGCACCATTAATAAATACTTAAACTTGCAATTTGTAGCACTAGTGCATGCCCTATCATGGTGTACCCTTACAAACGCCTATTGGGAGAACGGGCAGTCAACAGGCAGGAGAACGGGCAATCAACAACCTGCGAAATGAGCGGTCAACAAACATGAGAACATTCGATCACCCCACAGGTATAAATATATAGACCGCTAATGTGACTACACACACCACGATAATGGGGTGCCCATGCACCACGAACGGACCGACCACTCCAATACGAGGGAGGTGTATCCCTACACCACGAGCGTTACACTGGTGCATGCCCTTCCGTGGTGTATCCACCAAAAACACCACAACCCAGAATGGGTTGAATCAATCAAGCTCTAACTATGATAGAGTCATGTGTCTCCATACACCCGATCGCATGTATCCCGCACACAGAACCGCTGTGATCACGCACACCCGGTCGCTTTGACAGTACACACAGGCACGCGTGTATGCATACACGAAGTACTATTTAAAAAACAGGTAAGCCAACAGAATAGACGCCACAATACCGGCGAAATCAGCAATCAAACCACACCCCACAGCGTGACGGGTACGCTTAATGCCTACTGAGCCGAAGTAAACAGCCAGTATATAAAAGGTGGTATCGGTAGCTCCCTGCACGGTGCCGGATACGCGACCTACAAATGAATCCACACCAAATGTTTCAATGGCATCCACCATCATCCCACGGGCACCACTGCCACTAAGCGGTTTCATGAAGGCAGTCGGGAGGGCATCTACAAATTGAGTATCCACACCCAAAGTAACCAATACTGCACGAATGCCATCAATCAGGAAATCCATACTCCCTGATTCACGAAACACACTAATGGCCACTAAAATAGCCACCAGAAAGGGAATAATTTTAATGGCAATCTGAAAGCCTTCTTTCGCCCCTTCGATAAATGCATCGTAAACGTTCACCCTTTTTCGAAGCGCCATGAGGATGAAGCCCACAATAATTGAGAAGAGCAATAAATTGGCTCCCAGTGACGAAATGGTAGTGACTTGCTCTTGAGGCAAAGTAGACAGAAACCATATAAAACTTGCAATTAAAGCGGAGAATCCCCCTAAGTAAGCGAGTATCACTTTATCCCACAGCTTAATTTTTTGAACCACCGCGACAGCAATAATACCGACTACCGTACTGAAAAAAGTAGCCAACAGAATGGGCAGAAAGATATCGGAAGGATTGGAAGCACCAGCTGTTGCCCGAATAGCCATTACACTAATGGGTATAATGGTGAGTCCACTGGTGTTAAGCACCAGAAACATGATCTGCGCATTGGAGGCCGAATCCTTATTGGGATTGGAGTTCTGCAGCTCTTTCATCGCTTTAAGCCCGACCGGTGTGGCCGCATTATCCAACCCTAACATGTTGGCCGCAATGTTCATCATCATGCTGCCATAAGCCGGATGATTCTTAGGTAATTCGGGAAATAACCGGGAAAAGAAAGGCCCGATTAGTCGTGACATTAAGCTCACCATCCCTCCTTTTTCACCAATTCGCATTAAGCCCATCCAAAGGGTAAGCGCTCCGGTTAATCCCAGCGAAATATCAAAACCTGTTTTAGCACTATCAAAGGTCGCCCCCATCATATTGGGGAACACATCTACATCGCCAAACACGATGAGACGGACCAGCCCTACCACAAAAGCGATGAGAAAAAATGCTATCCACAGGTAATTAAGTGCCATTGGAGAAAAGGGAAATTAAAAAACAGAGTCGGCTGTTTCGTTATAGGCCGGTGCCCAAATCTTTAAATTATCTACCTTGATGGCACTGGAAGTAGATCCAAAACCAACTTGTCCGGCCATGAAAGGCTCCTGAGTGGATTCTAAAACTAACTCATCGTTAAAAAACACCTTTAAGGTTTTGGCGGAGACCAATCGTTCCACCCGTATCTTATTCCATTCTTTGTGTTTCCACACGACACCTTTACTCATGGGTTCTTCCACCCGCGCCGGCTTGGCCCCATCCTGCCTGAATACATTGTGTGATTTACGATCGGCCCTGGAGGCAATCTGCGCATAACAATAATGATCCTTGTCCTGTAAACCAAAAAACACACAGAAATCAAGCAGGTTAAAATCCGTGCCATTCTGCACCATATTCAATTCCAGGATGAAATCTTCAAACTCAAATCCCTTCAGTAAAGCGAGTATGGCAGGCCCGCCATAGGCATTCTCATAGCTTCCGACACCATTACATTTTATTGATTTCCCCGGTCGCCCCACTTTACTGATCAACCATTGGGATTCATCTGAAAATTCATAATTCCGAAGTGCTTTATCATTACTAAAGCCATCACTGACAACAATCTTAAAGTCTTTAGGGATATCCTTCTGCGCCAATGTAAGCGTGA
Organism: Marinilabiliaceae bacterium; assembly: GCA_016342595.1. Classification (GTDB taxonomy): domain Bacteria; phylum Bacteroidota; class Bacteroidia; order Bacteroidales; family Marinilabiliaceae; genus JAEINY01. The sequence continues at coordinate 8,904 of JAEINY010000030.1, read as the reverse complement.
AAAAGAGGGCAATAACGAATCCTGTTAAGGTTAAACGACGAATCATATAGTAACGTGTAAATGGTTGAAGTGTATTAATAGTCAAATATAGAGAGCGGAAAATCCTTATGCAAATGCGGTGATCCACATTATACAGTCTATTTATGCAGATTTTTAAGATCTTCGATGGAACGTTTCAATTTGTACTCATCATGGGGGGCGCCAAATTCCTTACACGAGATATGATCAACCGGTACTTTCCAGATTTTCACGTTCTTCACGGCCGGATCACTGTACTTAAAGTCCATATCCGAATAATTGGCCATTAAGATATTCAGGATATCCCGTTTAGCGTCCATATCGTCCACAAACTCCACCTGCCCTGTGGCGATGACACTCTTTGATTTCATGCGATAACTACAGGCGACCTCGGGGTGCTGAAAGGCCATCTCATGATCGGTGGAAAAGGTCACACAAATGTTATTGTTATTATTCAGGATATCAATGATGCGTCCGGTGGGTGCTGAATGCAGATAAATGACGTTATCCTTAAAACCAAAGTTCATGGGCAGTACATAAGGCTTATTGCTTTCGTCCACAACTCCCACAAAACAGATATCACATTTATGAATAATGGCTTCAATCACTTCCGGGTCTGTGTGTTGTAATGTTTGCATTGCGATGTATGAATTATATTTTCGATTGTATTTCTATCCTATTTCAAGCTGCGCTAACGATTTACACAATGGTTCGTCCACCTAATTCACGGCTAATGTGTGCCAACACTTGCTGCCAGGTAGTCAGTTCCTGCATCAGTTCCATCAAACCATCCATCTGCCCCGCCTCTTCCAATTTGCGGAAAGCCTGGCGTTTTTCCTCCAGCAGCACTTTTACTTTCTTCCACTTTAACTCGGCCACCACCTTGGGCACCAATTCATGCAATACCTCTTCCTCGTAGGTGACCACTCCAAATTTTGCATGGATCTTACTTAACACATGTTCCCGTCCCACCAAATCAGAGGCCAATTGGCTGAGCTCCACATCCTGGTTGTTCACAAAAAATTTGAGGGCTACTAAGCCTTCGTTGGCAGCCACCTCATCATAGCGTTCCATCATTTTGTTATAAACCGGATTGACACTCAACAAATCATCCTGCTTCAATTCATTGATGATGTATTGGCCAACGGTGATACCCGAATCGCTTTCTTCTTTAGACGTTGGATCCTTGAGCATCACCTCACCATGTTTGACCAGGCAGCGCAATACTTCCCGCTCTTCCAGTTCAAAGGGATTTTGAACCACCTGAGCAGCGGCATACTCAGCGGCTTGTTGTAAATCGGCAGCATGTTGCAAATCAACTGGTGTAGGGCGACTGCGATTAAAGCTACCGGCCTGTTTTTTCTGTTGTAATTTCCCGATCTCCCCATTCAATACTTGCTCTTCCACTTTCAGCAAATTGCTACATTCCTTCACATATACTGAGCGTATGATGGAGTCGGGAATGGTAGAAATGGTACGCACAATATCCTGGATTAACTGGGCCCGCTTAATGGGGTCGTTCTTGGCATCTTCCAACAACAAGGAGGTCTTGAACTTTATAAAGTCAGTTTGATGGGTATCAATATATTGCACCAGTTCATCGCCGGTCCGTGCCTTGGCAAAACTATCCGGATCTTCGCCTTCGGGCAACAACAGCACTTTCACATTCATGCCTTCGGCCAACACCAGGTCAATCCCTCGCAACGACGCTTTAATACCGGCGGGATCCCCATCATATATAATGGTCACATTTTTGGTAAAGCGGGCAATCAAGCGGATCTGATCCACTGTTAATGCCGTTCCCGAGGAGGCCACCACATTGTGAATACTCGATTGATGAAAAGACAGCACATCGGTGTACCCTTCCACCAGATAACACCGGTCTTGCCGTGAGATCTCCTGCTTGGCCTGAAAAATACCGTAAAGCACGCGGCTCTTGTGATAAATCTGCGACTCCGGCGAATTCATGTATTTGGCCGTCTTGGCATCCGACTTTAAAATACGTCCTCCAAAGGCAATGACTTTTCCGGCCAGACTATGAATGGGAAACATCACCCGTCCGCGAAAGCGATCGGCTTTATAATCATCCCGCACAATAGAGAGACCGGTTTTCTCCAGGTATTCAAGTTTATATCCTTGTTTTTGCGAATCGACCGTTAAGGCATCTCTTCGTTCCGGGGAGTAACCCAACTCAAATTTAGAGATGATGTCATCGCGAAAACCTCTACTGCGAAAATAGCTCAGACCAACCGATTTTCCTTCATCCGTTTCATGTAGTTTCTTGATGAAAAACTTATTGGCATACTCACTGAGCACCAGCATACTTTCCCGCTCATTCTTCTTTTTGAGCTGCTCAGGAGAAACTTCTTCTTCCTCAATGTGAATATTAAACTTTTTACCCAGGTATTTGATGGCATCCACAAAGGATACCTGATCATGATCCATCAAAAAGTTAACCGCATTTCCTCCCTTACCGCAACCAAAACATTTATAGATTCCCTTATGAGGAGAAACAATAAAAGAGGGTGTTTTCTCATTGTGAAACGGACAGTTACCAATGTAATTGATTCCCCTTCGCTTCAGGCTCACAAACTCCGAAACCACGTCAACAATCTGACTGTTCGAAGTTTCCATCACCCGTTCTATCGTCCCGTGATCAATCATCCAGTGAATAAATTACATTTGTTTTGTAAGACCTACAAAGATAAAAAATAAAAGGTAGCACAGCCTATGCTTTATTCTTAAGTAGAAACTCCTATTTTTGTTAATCATGAGAATGCATTGACAATAAAACGCATTTTTATGTGTTAACTATTTATAGCTAACCGAGACAAGCCAGAAGTGAGAACCAAACAAATGAATAAAAGATTTCGATTAACGAATCGAAGAACATCGAATTCTTAAATCATTATTCGTTATTCCAATGAACCCAAATACAATATCCTGCCAAATAACACAAGAATATCAGCAGTAAGATATTGGTTAAAAGTAGACAAACTTGATCGATGAAGAAAATTGTTATATTAACAGGTGCCGGCATGAGTGCTGAAAGTGGTCTTAAAACCTTTCGGGAAATGGGTGGCATCTGGGAACAATACGATGTCACAGAAGTGGCCAGTCCCCAAGGATGGCGCCAACATCCGCAAGTGGTTCTTGATTTTTACAACCAACGGCGCAAACAACTTTTTGAATCAGCACCCAACGCCGGTCATTATGGTTTGGCAGAGTTGGAAAAACAGTTCAATGTGCAGATCATTACCCAAAATGTAGATGATTTGCACGAGCGGGCAGGTAGCTCAAATATCCTGCATCTGCATGGGGAGTTGAAAAAAGTACGTAGCACACTGGACGCATCATTGGTTTACGAGATGGATCAATGGGAATTAAAACTGGGTGATACCTGTGAAAAGGGTGCTCAACTCAGACCGCATATTGTCTGGTTTGGTGAAGCTGTTCCTGCCATGGAAACAGCCATTCCTTTGGCCTCTTCAGCCGATATATTTGTGGTGATCGGGACATCTCTTAATGTTTATCCGGCCGCTGGTTTATTAAATGACGCCCCTGCTCACGTGCCCATTTACCTGATTGATCCCGGTGAGCCTGCCTTCACGCCTTCGGAACAAATTACCCATATAAAAGAAGTAGCCAGTACCGGCGTTCAAAAATTAACCGAATTACTCCTTAATCACTAATACATCATGCGTACCAAATATATCTTTTTTGTTGCCCTTTTATTCACAGCAATTACTCATTCTACAAATGCTCAGGACTTTGTAGCAGGCCCCCTGGCAGGGATGTCCTTTTCTCAGGTCGATGGTGATTTTCATGCCGGATACCACAAACCAGGCATTAACATCGGCGGTTTTGTTTACCGGCCAATCTCTGAAAACTGGGACATTCAAATGGAAATCGCCTATGTTCAAAAGGGCAGTCGCAAGAAACCCGATTACGACAAGAATGATATCGTAGACTACGAGATTAACCTCCAATACATTCAAATTCCATTACTAGCCAAGTTTCATTATAAATCATTCTCCGGTGAAGCGGGGATATCTATCGGATCATTACTGGCCAGTGAGGAATTATGGGAAGAATCCCCTTTGGAAAGTGATGATGTGGTTGCTTTTAAGGATATGGAATACGCAACGCTGTTTGGCATCAACTATCATATTAATAAACGCCTCTGGGTCAATGCCCGCTGGTCCTATTCCATCAACCGTATTCGCATCCCTTACGACGGTGAAATACCGATTTACGAACCCAAAAAACATTGGCTCAGCCGGAAGACCGGTCAATACAATAACAACGTCATTGTATCGGTATATTTCGCCCTTAACCAGGTACTATAGATAGGTACAGCCTATGGTGGCAATGCTCACTTTCGAATACGGGACTTTATTCAGAGGTTGAATACAGGCCTCTAAGGTAGCGCCTGTTGTGGTCACATCATCTATCAATAACAGATGGCATCCCAAATATTTATCGGGATCATGCAAACCAAATAATCCATCCACATTTTCCCAGCGTTCAAACCGCCCTTTACTGGTTTGTGAGGTGGTGTGCTTGGTGCGGTGAAGATTGGTACAATCCACAGGAATATTGAGACGTTCACTCATTCCTTTGGCGATTACTTCGCTTTGATTATACCCGCGTATTCTATATTTCTTAGGATGCAAGGGAACGGGAACAATTACATCAAATGGAGGATATCCATTAGACTTCATCAAGGCCCCAAGTTTTCTGCCCAACTCCAGGCCGATCTCGGTATACCCTTTATATTTCAGAGCATGCAGCAAGCTCTGCACCGTTTCTCCTTTTCGATAATAAAACATGGCACACGCCGTTTCAACACGAGACCGCCCCCACAGCAATTGCCCTAAGCTATTATCATAGGGATTACGCTCAAAACCCGTTCGGGGTAATTTACGCAAACAAGCTTTACAGATAGCTTTTTCATTCTCATACAGAGGATCTCCACAAGCTTCGCAGATACGCGGAAAAAAGAGTTCAAACAAAGCGGAAGCACATTGACCTATTTCTTTTAATGCCTGATTCATTATAATAAGTTAGTCAACTTCCTGGACAACTTCAACACTCATTCACTTAACAATCTGTTAACTCACTCATAAATTGACCTTAACGATCAGGTAACATTCCTCCTCTACATTTGCAATATCAGAATTAGAAAACTAAAAAGATAAAATATGAAAGCTCAAGTATTATTTATTGCACTCGTTGTATTGGTAGGTTTGAACAGCTTCAAATCGGAGAAAAAATCATCGGAAGCGGCAACCACCCAAGCAGCCATGCTAAACAACAGCATCACAGGTTTAGTGATTGATAACTCCACTGGCGAGGCATTGGCCGGAGTAGAAATCAACATCGAAGGCACACAGCTTAAAACGTACACTGATTTTGACGGCAAATTCTCTTTTGAAAGCCTTCAACCTGGTGACTATAAAGTTTGCACAAAGTACATCTCCTATAAGCAGAAAGAATCACGATCCATAAAGGTGGGTCGCAATGAAATGCATACCCTTAACCTGGAACTTAAAACAGCGAATGAATAATACCGGATTATTCAAAGCATGAAACGAACCGCTCTGTACATGGGCGGTTTTTTAATGCCAGTAATTTCACACCACTGCATTCAATTAGCTAAAAGCCTTTCAAATATTTCTTCATGATCTCTTTTGTGTTAATTTTATAGTATCAAAGTTCACACAGGATTTTTGAGCATTACTTCACAGGATTGTTTGGGAGGCTTTTGCAGAATCATTAAAACAAAGGCCTATGAAAAAGTTAGTATTAGTTGCAGCGTTAGTTGGCTTTGCCTTAATGGCACAGGCACAACTTGTACAAAAGGAAGATGGTAAATACTACGATCAAAAGGATCAGTTATATACCGGAACCTACATTGAATATTTCCCCTCCGGCAACAAGCGCATTGAAATGAAAGTAGTTGATGGCGAAATGAACGGCATCACAACGCTCTATTTCAATAACCAACAAAAGCAAGAAGAGCGTGCTTTCACACAAAATGCCATGGACGGAACGTGGATCACCTGGCACGAAAACGGCACTAAAGTGGGAGAAGCCAATTACACGAACGGTCAGAAAGATGGGAAATGGCTGATTTGGGATGAAAAAGGCACACTTCGTTATGAAATGTTTTATACCGATGGACAGAAAACCGGAACCTGGTCAATCTATAACGAGGCGGGTGATTTGGTCAGCAAAAGAGATTACTAAATCTCAACTTTTACTAAATCATAAAGGGACGTAAGCTAATTTCGTCCCTTCTTATTTATATCTAATTCAAATAATTGACTCTCAGCAAGAATTCGCCCACTTTTTAGTAATTTTCTAGTTCTAAAATATCGGACTATGAAACGCAGAGACTTTATCAGAAAAGGTGTTGGAGTTGGATTATTAAGCGGGGCTTTTCCCCTTTTTGGCGGGCTTGATGATGTGTACGGTCGCCCGGCGGCAAACGACTATGATTTAGCTGCTGTAAGAGGAGGTGAACCCGATGCGATGTTTGACAGAGCGATTGAAGCCATGGGTGGCATCTCAAAATATGTAAAGAGTGGCCAAAAGGTATTGGTGAAACCCAATATCGGTTGGGATGCACCACCGGAAAGAGCGGCTAATACGAATCCGATTATTGTACGTCGGATAATAGAACAATGTAAAGAAGCCGGTGCCAGCGAAGTCTATGTCTTTGATAACACCTGTAATAAATGGGACCGTTGTTACAAGAATAGTGGTATCGAAGAAATGGTGAAGAAAGCTGGTGGAAAGATGGTTCCCGGAAATACAGAATCCTTTTACAAGGAAGTTACCATCCCTGATGCTGTAAGCTTGAAAAAAACCAAGGTACATAAGTTAGTTCTTGAATCGGATGTTTTCATCAATGTGCCCGTATTGAAACACCACAGCAGCACACGCATTTCACTGGCGATGAAAAACCTCATGGGAGTGGTTTGGGATCGTAAATTTTATCACTCCAATGATTTGAATCAATGCATCGCTGATTTTCTACTATTTAAAAAGCCAGATCTAAATATTATTGATGGTTATAATATGATGACGAAAAACGGACCACGTGGTGTTTCTGTGGCCGATGTTGTTAACCTGAAAGCATTAATCGCATCATCGGATATTGTGGCAGCCGATGCAGCAGCTACCAAAATGTTCGGATTACAACCTTCAGATATTGGTCATATTCGCATTGCACATGATATGAAACTGGGTAATATGAACCTGGAAGAACTGACCATCAGCAAACAAAAGATCACATAACAATGAATTACAAACTATTAAAACGAACAAGAGTGATTTTATCGCTCTTGTTCGTTATTGCCACGTTTTCCATATTTCTCGATATTTATGAAGTATTGCCCAATTCTGTAATAAATACTGTGACCTGGTTACAGTTTACACCTTCATTATTAGATTTTATAGAAGTCACTGCTTTAGCTTCAAGTGGTTTTATCATTATATTGATCATTACCCTTCTAATGGGACGTATTTATTGCAGCACCATTTGTCCTTTAGGAATTATGCAAGATGTATTTGCCTTTATTGCGAAGCAGCGTTCAAAGAAGAAATTCTTCTATAAGAAAAAGAAACCGCAAACTCTTTTACGCTATGTACTATTAGCATTAACCATCATCTCCTTACTCACCTCCTTTTCGGTAGTTGTAACACTATTGGATCCTTACAGTAATGCCGGTCGATTCTTTACTTATTTAATACGACCGATTCTAATGTTGGGAAATAATGCACTGGCTATGGTATTACAGCAATGGGAAATATATACACTCCACCCTGTAAAACTAATCATGGCACCGTGGTTTGTATTTATGTTAGTGACGTCATTCTTCCTGATCATTGCCTATTTATCCTATAAACGCGGTCGGTTATTTTGTAACACGATCTGTCCGATTGGAACACTCCTGGGATTGCTTTCAAAAATATCATGGCTAAAGATCCATTTTGAGAGTAATAAATGTACAAAATGTGGCCACTGTATTGGTGTTTGCAAAAGTGAATGTATTGATGTGAAGCAGATGACTGTTGATCACTCGCGTTGTGTGGATTGCTTTAATTGTTTAGCGATCTGTCCTGAATCTGCTTTATCTCTGGGAAAAACAAATAAAAATTCAGCAACGAATAAGGCATCCACTACAACAGATCACTCCAGAAGAAACGTATTGGCAACAGGCATTGCCCTTATAACCAGCCAAGCTGTGTTAGCTGACATCAAGAAAAAAAACACGACAACTGAAGATCTTATTCTTAACAAGAAAGATTTTTCGGTTGCGCCTCCTGGCGCCATCAGCATTAAACGCTTCAATGAGATATGTACGGGTTGTGGATTGTGTGTGACAGCTTGTCCAACCCAGGTACTGCAGCCAGCTGTTTCAGAATATGGATTAAAAGGATTTATGCAGCCCCATATGGATTATGGTACCGGTTATTGTAATTTTGATTGCCGGGGATGCACAGCCATCTGTCCAACCGGTGCACTCTTACCAATATCTATTGAAGAAAAACAAATTACGCAGTTAGGGAAAGCAATTTTTGTAAGAGAAAACTGTGTAGTTTATACGGATGGAACAGATTGTGGTGCCTGCTCGGAGCATTGTCCGACTAAAGCAGTGAACATGGTACCTTATGAAGGAGACTTATTAATTCCGGAGGTGAACCAGGATATTTGTATTGGCTGTGGTGCATGTGAACATCCTTGTCCGGTGAATGCACCCTATAAGGCTATATATGTAAATGGTAACGCCATTCATCAGGCAGCTCAAAAACCTAAAGAGGAAGAAAGTATTGGAAAACCTGTTGAAGAGGATTTTCCTTTTTAAAAGACACTAG
>JAEINY010000448.1 GCA_016342595.1 Marinilabiliaceae bacterium | reverse complement strand
CCCTGAAGAATCGGACTGGTCAGGAATCCTTTTAAGCCATCGTAAAAGGAGGGTTTGAATTCTCTTATTTCATAATCCGTAACCTGCAGTTTGCCGAGTACTTCTTTGATGTTATTGGCTTGTCCTTCGCAAAAACCATGTTCGATGGCTTCAAGAGTGGTAAAGGTCAGGATCTTGCCGGTGTCGATGATGCCGGCAATGTAGATGCTTTCATCCACCATGGCTTCTGCCACATGGGGATCGCGCCGCCATACATAAGTGGTATCCTTACCGGTCACTATCGTATCTTTGCCATGGGCCTCTGCCGTAGCGCGGATGGTCGATCGCATGTAGGATTGGTATTTATCCGGCATCTTCTCACCCGACTGGTTCACGACAGTAGCCGCTCCGATATTGGCACCCGAACGCATGTAAATACTGTCACAGGCCACGGAGATCAATGCACCTGCAGAGGCAGCGTTATTATCAATAAAAACATGTACCGGGATGGGACTGTTTAGTATCTTAGTACGGATGGAGTCGGCAAACACCACCTGTCCACCATAGGTATTCATGTGGAGTAAAATCATATCAGCCCCCAGCTCTTCCGCTTCTGTAAAAGCTTCCTGGGTGTGAATCCAGGAGGTACTGCCTATCTCCCTGAATATTTTATAAGTATACACCAGCGTTGTTTTTGTGCTATCTTCAGGTGTTTGACTACTAAGTCCTCCTATCATGGAGAACAGTAAAAAGAATGCTATTAATGTGTGTCGATTCATCGTTATTAGATTTCAAAGTTTGAATAGCTTAAAATTATGAAAAAAAAGGAGGAGTTGGTAGAAGCGCTTCGTATATTTTGTTTTTAAAGACCTTAAGGTTTTGAAAACCTTAAGGTCTGGGGGGAAGTATTTCAGATTTAAACGTATTTGATTAACTTTATTTGGAGGCTGTTAGTTTAATAACTCATTTTTTGGAATAGATTAATTATCAGTTTAAAGAAAAAAAACAGATTGGCGATGAATAATCATAAAAATCTTGAGCCGGGGCGTTTCTATCACATTTATAACAAGGCCAGAAACGAAGCGGATTTGTTTCGGGAAAGTACTAATTATGACTATTTTCTCAAGCTTTATGATCGCTATTTGTTTAATCACTTTGAAACCTTTGCCTGGGTATTGATGCCCAATCATTTTCATTTCCTCATCCGGACAAGTCCCAGATTGCCGGATAAACCGTTTCATCAATACTTATCGAATTTGTTTAATGCCTACACCAAAGCCTTTAATAAGAAATATAATCGGGTTGGCCCACTTTTCAAAAGTCCGTTTGAACGCAAAGAGGTAACGGACAGTAATCAGTTTCGAAATCTCGTGCATTACATTCATAATAATCCGGTACATCATGGATTCAGTGAATCGATGATTGAATATCGCTGGAGCTCCTACCAGACAATCGTTTCTTTACGACCCACTAAACTGAATAGAGAAGTTATAACAGGGTGGTTTAATGGGAAGGATGAATTTGTGAAATATCATCAAGGCGAATATGATTATACGAACATCAAGGATTTGATGATTGATTAATGGTTGGTTTTCCTACGCTTACGAGAACTTTAGTGGTGCTTGGAAGTAAGACCTTAAGGTTTTCAAAACCTTAAGGTCTAAATACATTCCAGAATATTGAGCATACCCGAACAACCCTGGACAATCTCGAACATATCCGGTGCTAGTACTCAATGCCCCGAAATATCCCTTCAAAACCCCGAAATATCTACTCTTCGTACCGAAATGTAATCTCAATGCCGGGTGAATAGCGCTTAATGCGCCGAAATGGTCACTTCCTATGCCGAAATACCCACTCAATACACAGAAATGTGATCTCATTGCTTCGAAAGTAAAACTCAATACTACGCAATAGTGGCTAGATACCTGGAAAACTGTTATTGCACATGTTTTGATCCGTTAGAGATGAAATGTGATAATTAGAATGGTTCTAAAATATTAGCAGGCATTGACATTTAATTATAAATGCAGGAATATTGTTCATCTTCAAATGTGCACATTATCAGTTATTAATTTAAACTTGATATTATGACAAAGAATCAAACTAACCGAAAAGAAATGCAGGACGATGTATTGTCCTACCTGGATAACAACATTCAAAAGTGGAATAGTATACCTATTGTGAGTATCATCAAAAACGAGTTGCTGGGTATAAACAATGCGGTTGAAGCAGCTCAGCAAGATCAAGCTGGTGCAAAAGTTTTCCTGGGTAAAAATAAAGCTCAGCTCAAACGTATTATTGCTGAAAAGGCCGATATTTTAAATGACCAGGTGGAAACCTATGCCCTTATCACGGGAAACCTGGCTTTAGAAGCAAAAATGAGTGCTTCTATGTCTGATCTGGTAAAGCTCAGTAACAATCAATTTGTATTGAAAGTGCAGGAAGTGGTAGTTGAAAGCGAAAATCATCTGGATCCTTTGCTAAATGATTATGGGGTGAGCGAGGGGCAATTGGAAGATTTGAAAAATGATTTGGATAGTTTTTGTGCCTTGCAGGGTATGCCAAGAGCTTACCAAATCAGTTCTGTTATTGCCACAAAAAGTCTGGATGAACTTTTTAAGCAGGCACATGATACGCTTCAGAAACTGGATAAAGCCATGAAATTATTTAAACGCCGCGATGCCAATTTTTACAATGG
>JAEINY010000029.1 GCA_016342595.1 Marinilabiliaceae bacterium | reverse complement strand
TTAGACAATAATAAAAATAAAAAAGATGATTCGGTTTGATGCTCTTGTTGATGCCATACAAAAGGCAGTTGTAGCGGCTAATGAGTCGTTGATGAATAATTATGAAGGTGTTATTAATCAGTTTTTTGAAGAGGACGAAGATAAAGGAACCATGCGGCCTAAGACTGTTACCTTAAAATACCCTCAAACTAATGGTAATTCTGTGGAATTAGTTGATGTGCATGTTCCGCTTATAACTTTGGTTCCGATGTCAAGTTCGCAAATTGATGAACTGCGTCTGAATACGGATTTAAATGTTCGTTTAGTCAAAGATGTTTTGCATGTAGATTTTGCATCAGCTACAGGACATGTAAGTAAGTTATTTGGGAAGGAAGTAAAACCAGCTACAGCTCACCTTGAAATTGTTATAAAGCCCCAGGAGGCCTCAGAGGGCCTTAAGCATGTGGTAGAGGGGTTGGAGAAAGTTTTAAGGGCACAGATTCCGGATTAAGGTGGTTCTTGAACCTAAGCTGCCTTTTTCAGGCAGCTTGGTAATGTGTTGGATATTTATTTGTCTCTTTGGTTATTCATTCGCCAATTCCCAAAGCGTTAGGAAACTTGTCTTTACAATGCCCTCAAATTTTTGCCAGTCAATTTTATCTACATGGTCTCCCGGCATATGATAATCCGGATGACCACCTGTATGAAACCACATGATGGGGATTCCTTTTTTTGCAAAGTGGGCATTGTCGCTACCTCCAACCGGATTATCCCAGGGACTGAAGTTTATTTTTAAGCCTAAATTATAATCGGTGTTGAATTTGCCGGCTATTTGTTCGGCCTCTTTCCAGGATTCTGTATACAATAAGGAAACGGTTGAATCAGGTTCGGCCGGATGGTAGCTACGGCCAATCATGTCATAGTTGTGGTAGTATTTTACCTTATCAATGTCTTTAAATTGATCAACAAAATAATGAGAACCTAGCAAGCCCCTTTCTTCGGCTGTCCACGTGGCGAATAGGACCGTGCGTTTGGGTTGCACGCCGGTTGCCATAAATGCTTTGGCAATTGTCGCCACACCGATGGCTCCGGATCCATTGTCGTCAGCACCGTTCCAGATGTATCCGTCATAAGCTCCCAAATGATCGTAGTGAGCTCCGACGACTATGATTTCATCCGGAAACTCACTGCCTTCAATCCGGGCAATGACATTTCTGCATGTTTTAAACGTACTCTTTGATGTGACACTTAATCGAACCGTTTTGGCAGTCAATGGAGGGGATTGTGGTTTTGCTTTTTCAATGTTGGTTATATATTGTTTTATTTGGCTGTCAAAATCCGGGATAAGTGACTCCATAATGGTTTGTGAGACCTTATAAACGGGCATTTTCGCATTGACTGTATAAGGCAATTGAAAATACTTTTGGTAGATGCCCGAACTCCTTTTTGTTAATTCCTTTTCTGTGGAGGCTTCTACTGCTTTTAGGGGAGAAGGAAGTACGTTAGTGGTGAGAAAGGGATCATTCAGGTCGTACTCAATGATTGCAATAACACCTGCTTCTTTCGCCATATCATATTTAATAGTGTTTACTGATTGTTCAGATTTTTCCTTTAGGTTACCGAAATAGGATGAGTGTGCCTGTTGAATGGGGAGACCTTTTAGCCGTACCATAATTTTACCTGTTGCTTGCCTGGCAGAGAACTCTTTAAAAGTTGGTGAATTGAAACCAAAACCGCCCCAAAACACAGGTGCTTCTATTTCATTACTGGAGCTAACTAAGGGAGGTATATAGTCGTGATAGGGTTTAAATGAAAGGGAACGATTCTTTTTTTTCAGGATGATGTGGCCGCTATCACTTTTTTCATAGATAATTAATGGAACTTTTTGGAAAAAGGTACTATCTTCTCCTGCCGGCAGTAATCCTTCCTGTTGAAACAGGGAAGCAAGATAATCCGCGGCCATATAGGCTCCTTTGGTGGTTGCTTCACGCCCTTCAAACCAGTCTGCGGATAAAAAAGATAACTGACTTTGCAGCGAATTTTTATTGATGGTCTGCAGGCCTTTTTCAATAGCTGATTGGGAAAAGACATTGAGATGAAATAAGATGGAGATAACTCCAAGGGCTACTAATTGTTTTATCATGTTATTATAAATTTATAGAGTCTATTTTGCTCATTCTGAGGAAAAATTTTAGCGATAAAAAATGAATGAGAGGTAAATGCAAAAGTATGATCTTGTTATGGCTTTTCAGGTGTGCAGATGTTTCTATAGGTGCAGAAGCGTTCAAATAAAATATTAATGCGAGGTTAACAATTTGTTTTATAGGGAGAAAAAATGAGCATGTGCAATAAAAAATAGTGAATGAATAGAATGTTTTTAATGGGAAATTAGTACTTTTGCAGCGCTTTTTTGTCTAAAATGGTCAAAAGAGTTGAAAATCAGTAGGGTTTTTGAGGTGAAAAGTTTACCTTTGCAGGCCGATTAAGAAAGAAACTATATTAGTTTAATATAATTATATTTTATGCCAACAATTCAACAGTTAGTTCGTAAAGGACGAAGCAAGCAGGCGGAGAAAAGTAAATCTCCTGCATTGAACTCATGTCCTCAAAGACGAGGTGTGTGTGTGAGGGTGTATACTACTACACCAAAGAAGCCGAACTCAGCGATGAGAAAGGTAGCGAGGGTGCGTTTGACCAATGGTAAAGAGGTGAATGCGTATATTCCCGGAGAAGGACACAATTTGCAAGAGCACTCAATCGTGTTAGTACGCGGTGGTAGGGTGAAAGATTTGCCAGGTGTGCGTTATCACTTGGTTCGTGGTGCTTTAGATGCTTCTGGAGTAGACGGACGTACACAGCGTCGTTCTAAATACGGAACAAAGAGACCAAAAGCTGCTAAGAAGTAATTATTGACGAGCGTTGTTTATTTGGTTAGTTGACGGGTTGAGTAAACACAATAGGTGTTGAAGACTGGAATTAACAGCCAAGGGAAATAACAAAGTAAACAAAGAGAAGATGAGAAAAAGTAAACCAAAAAAGAGGATCCTTCTTCCGGATCCAAGATTCAACGATAAGTTGGTTACACAGTTCGTGAACAACATGATGTTGGATGGTAAAAAGTCCATCGCCTTCAAGATTTTCTACGAAGCAATGGATCGTTTAGCTGACAAAGCTGAGAAAGAAGGTAAAGGTCAGTTAGAATTTTTCAAAAAAGCCTTAGAAAATATTACTCCTTCGGTAGAGGTGAAGAGTCGTCGTGTAGGTGGTGCTACTTTTCAGGTGCCAACTGAAATTCGTCAGTCTCGTAAGGGATCTATCGGCATGAAGCACTTGATTTCTTACTCGCGTAAGCGTAGTGGTAAAACCATGGCAGAGAAACTTTCTGCTGAAATTGTTGCGGCATACAACATGGAAGGTGGAGCTTACAAGAAGAAAGAAGACATGCATAAAATGGCTGAAGCGAACCGTGCTTTTGCTCACTTTAGATTTTAATCGAATAATAAGGATTTATTGTCATGGGAAAGGCAGATCTTAAAAAGACCAGAAACATTGGGATTATGGCCCACATCGATGCTGGTAAAACAACGACTACAGAGCGTATCTTGTTTTACACAGGTATCACTCACAAAATTGGTGAGGTGCATGATGGAGCGGCTACAATGGACTGGATGGAGCAAGAGCAGGAGCGTGGTATTACCATTACTTCAGCTGCAGTAACTACTAACTGGATCTACAATAATGTAGAGCACAAGATTAACATCATTGACACCCCGGGTCACGTTGACTTTACTGTCGAGGTAGAGCGCTCATTGCGTGTGTTGGATGGTGCGGTGGCTTTGTTTTGTGCGGTTGGTGGTGTTGAACCTCAGTCAGAAACAGTTTGGAGACAAGCTAACAAATATAATGTACCACGTATTGGTTTCGTCAATAAAATGGACCGTTCAGGTGCTAACTTTTTTGAGGTAGTACGTCAGGTGCGTGAAATGTTGGGTGCTAACGCAATTCCTTTGCAAGTTCCTATTGGCGCAGAAGAAACATTTAAGGGTGTGATCGATTTGATCGAAAACAAAGCTGTTGTATGGTATGACGATGAGCAATTAGGTTCGCGTTATGAATTACAAGAGATTCCTGAAGAGTTGAAAGCGGAAGCTGAGGAGTGGAGAGGTAAATTAATCGAAGCTGTTGCTGAGCATGATGATGAGTTGATGGAGCGTTATTTCGAAGATCCTGATTCAATTACTAAAGATCAGATGTTGGAAGTAATTCGTAAAGCAACAATTGCTCAAACAATTACTCCAATGATGTGTGGGTCGGCCTTTAAAAATAAAGGTGTCCAGCGTTTGTTGGATGCTGTTATTCAATATCTTCCAAGTCCATCTGATATTGGTGTTATTGAAGGTGTAAATCCTAAAACAGATGAGCCAGTATCATATGAAATGGACGAAGATCAGCCTTTAGCTGCATTAGCATTTAAAATTGCGACTGATCCATTTGTTGGTCGTCTGGCTTTTATGCGTGTTTACTCTGGTAAAATTGATGCAGGATCATATGTATTGAATACACGTACTGATAAGAAAGAGCGTATTTCGCGTTTGTATCAGATGAAATCTAATAAGCAATTGCCACGCGACGTGATTAGTGCTGGTGATATTTGTGCTGGTGTAGGTTTTAAAGATATCCGTACTGGTGATACTTTGTGTGACGAAAAGCACCCAATTGTATTAGAATCAATGGATTTCCCTGAACCGGTAATTGGTGTTGCTATTGAGCCATTGAGTCAGAAAGATATGGATAAAATGGGTATTGCTTTGGGTAAATTATCTGAAGAAGATCCTACATTCCGTGTACACACTGATGAAGATAGTGGTCAAACTGTGATCGAAGGCATGGGTGAATTACACCTGGAAGTTTTGATCGACCGTTTAAAGCGCGAATTCAAAGTAGAGTGTAATCAAGGAAAACCACAGGTAAGTTACAAAGAGGCTATTAGAGGTAATGTTGAGCTACGTGAGGTGTTCAAAAAGCAGTCTGGTGGTCGCGGTAAATTTGCTGATATCCAGTTCCGTATGGGGCCTGTTGATGAGGGTAAATCTGGTTTACAATTTATCAACTCTATTAAAGGTGGTAATGTGCCAAAAGAATTTATTCCATCTGTGGAAAAAGGATTTAAAGATGCTATGGTGAATGGTGTCTTAGCTGGTTACCAGGTTGAAGATTTGAAAGTTGAATTGTTCGATGGTTCATTCCATGCGGTTGATTCAGATCAGTTGTCGTTTGAAATTTGTGCTCGTCAGGGATTTAAATCTGCTTGTGCACAAGCTAAGCCCACTCTTTTAGAGCCTATTATGCGGGTTGAGGTGGTAACACCTGAAGAGTATATGGGTGATATCATTGGTGACTTTAACAAACGTCGTGGTCAGGTTGAAGGTATGGAATCAAAAGCTGGAGCTCGTGTTGTGAAAGCTAAGGTACCGTTGTCAGAGATGTTTGGTTATGTAACTGTGTTACGTACTATTTCATCTGGTCGTGCTACTTCTTCAATGGAATTCCTTCAGTATGCTGATGTTCCGCGTGCGATTGCTATTGAAGTAGTGAAAGAAGCAAAAGGTAAGGTAGAATTATTATAAGAATTTGTTCTCCATTATGAGTCAGAAAATTAGAATAAAACTGAAATCTTACGATCACAATTTGGTAGATAAGTCTGCCGAGAAGATCGTAAAGACAGTAAAGAGCACTGGTGCTGTAGTAAGCGGTCCTATTCCGTTGCCAACGCACAAGCGTATTTTTACTGTGCTGCGCTCCACATTTGTGAATAAGAAGTCACGTGAGCAATTTCAATTATCATCGTATAAGCGTTTGATCGATATTTATAGCTCTACAGCTAAAACAATCGATGCTTTGATGAAGCTTGAGTTGCCAAGTGGTGTAGAAGTTGAAATTAAAGTGTGATAATCTAAAGTTTAAACAATGCCAGGACTAATTGGAAAAAAAATCGGAATGACTTCCGTTTTCAGTGCCGATGGAAAAAATGTTCCATGCACTGTTATCGAAGCTGGCCCTTGCGTCGTGACACAGATTAAAACTGTGGACATCGACGGGTACGAGGCTGTACAGATGGCGTTTGACGACAAAAAAGAGAAGAACACAACGAAGCCTGTTTTGGGTCACCTAAAAAAGGCGGGTGTTGATGCAAAAAGAAAAATCGTTGAATTCAAAGAGTTTGAACAAGAGTTCAAATTAGGAGAAGTGGTAAGCGTGGATCTTTTTGAAGAAAACTCTTTCGTAGACGTCTCAGGAATCTCTAAAGGTAAAGGATTTCAGGGTGTCGTTAAACGTCACGGATTTGCTGGTGTAGGTGATGCTACACATGGTCAGCACAACCGCCTTCGGGCTCCTGGATCCATTGGTGCAGCATCATATCCTGCAAGAGTATTCAAGGGTATGCGCATGGCTGGACGTACCGGCGGTGACAAGGTTAAGGTTGGAAACCTGAAAGTGATTAAAGTAATTCCTGAGAACAACCTACTATTGGTTAAAGGTTCTGTTCCGGGAGCAAAAGGCTCATATCTAATTATTGAAAAGTAATGGAACTGAACGTATTAACAATAGAAGGAAAAGAGACCGGCAGAAAGGTGACATTACCTGAAGCTGTTTTCGGAATTGAGCCCAGCGATCATGCCATTTACCTTGATGTAAAACAATACTTGGCTAATAATCGTCAAGGGACTCATAAGGCTAAAGAACGTGCGGAAATCGTAGGTAGTACCCGTAAGATCAAGAAGCAAAAAGGTACTGGTACAGCACGTGCGGGAAGCATCAAGTCTCCTTTATTTAAAGGGGGTGGCCGTGTATTTGGTCCTCGTCCACGTAACTATACCTTTAAGCTGAATAAAAAGCTTAAGCAGTTAGCTCGTAAATCGGCGTTGGCTTATAAAGCTCAAAATCAATCGATCGTTGTGTTGGAAGACTTCAATTTTGAAGCCCCAAAAACAAAACAATTTGCAGCTTTCTGCAAAGACTTGAACTTAACAGGTACAAGATCATTGGTAGTACTTAATCAAGCCAATGACAATGTATACTTGTCAGCTCGTAACGTTGAAAGAGCTGAAGTTATAACATTGTCAGAACTGAATACATACGACATTATGAAAGCGAAAAGCTTGGTGTTGGTTGAGAGTTCTGTAGAAGAATTGGGTAAACTGTTTAATGCATAAGGAGACTCGTCATGAAAGTTATAATTAAACCCATTGTAACCGAAAAAATGACAGCGCAAGGTGAATCATTGAACCGCTACGGCTTTGTTGTTGATAAAGGAGCGAATAAGCTTCAAATCAAAAAAGCTGTAGAGGAATTGTACAATGTTTCCGTTGTAACTGTCAATACTATGGTTTATAGTGGAAAAGAAAAATCACGTTTCACCAAGAGTGGAGTCATTGTTGGTAGAACAAATTCTTTCAAAAAAGCCATGATTACATTGGCAGATGGAGATAAGATAGATTTTTATAGCAATATCTAATAAAAATGGCAGTAAGAAAACTAAAGCCCACTACACCGGGGCAGAGACACAAGATTATTGGTGCGTTTGATACGATTACCTCAAGCACACCAGAAAAGTCCTTGTTGAGGCCGTTGAAAAAATCCGGAGGACGTAATAACTCCGGAAAAATGACCATGCGTTACATTGGTGGCGGTCACAAAAGGAGATACAGGGTAATCGACTTTAAGCGTAATAAAGACGGTGTGAATGCTACAGTAGAGTCAATTCAATACGATCCAAACCGTAGTTCTCGTATTGCTTTGCTTGCTTATGCAGATGGAGAAAAAAGGTACATTCTTGCACCTAATGGGTTGCAGGTGGGGCAAGAAATTGCTTCAGGTCCAGGAGTTGTACCTGAAATCGGTAATAGCTTGCCTTTAAGTGAAATTCCTCTGGGTTCGATCATTCACAACATTGAGTTGCGTCCTGGTCAAGGAGGAATCATGGCAAGAAGTGCCGGTGCATTTGCGCAGCTGGCTGCTCGTGAAGGAAAATACGCCGTGGTAAAATTACCTTCTGGTGAAACTAGAATGGTTCTGGTTACTTGTCGTGCTACGTTAGGCGCTGTAGGTAATTCAGATCACGCATTGGAACGTTCAGGTAAAGCTGGTCGTAGCCGTTGGTTAGGACGTCGTCCTCGAGTGCGTGGTGTGGCAATGAACCCAGTTGATCACCCAATGGGTGGTGGTGAAGGTCGTTCTTCTGGTGGTCATCCAAGATCACGTACAGGAGTATTGGCTAAAGGTTACAAAACACGCCATCCTAAAAAAGGGTCATCTAAGTACATTCTAGAAAGAAGGAAAAAATAACCGGTTAATTTGAACGAATTATGAGCAGATCATTAAAAAAAGGCCCATTTATCGACTTTAAGCTGGATAAGAAGGTTTCGACCATGAATGAGGCGGGTAAGAAATCGGTGATCAAAACTTGGGCTCGTGCATCTATGATTTCACCAGATTTTGTAGGTCACACCATTGCCGTACATAACGGTAATAAGTTTATCCCGGTTTATGTAACCGAAAACATGGTAGGGCATAAGTTAGGCGAATTTGCTCCCACGCGCACCTATCGTGGGCATGGAGGAAATAAAAAGCGCTAATGCCCGAAACTATTAAATTCTTTAAACAGTAAAAAATGGGTGCAAGAAAAAGAATAAGAGCTGAAAAAATCAAAGAAGCTAAGAAGACAGATTACTTCGCGATGCTTCGCAATGTACCTACTTCACCTCGGAAAATGCGTCTTGTTGCCGACATGATCCGTGGGAAAGAGGTGAACCTCGCTCTTGATATGCTGAAGTTTTCTTCAAAAGAAGCTTCTCGAAGAGTAGAAAAACTGTTGCTTTCTGCGATTGCTAATTGGAAAGAGAAAAACGAAGGTGTCCGTATCGAAGACGCAAACCTTTACGTGAAAGAAATCGCTGTAGATTCGGGACGCATTTTGAAGCGTCTACGTCCGGCCCCACAAGGTCGTGCACACCGTATCCGCAAGAGATCTAACCACGTAACCTTGCGTGTTGATAGCAAAGTATCTAATGATAATCAAGAAAACTAATAGCTAGATGGGACAAAAAGTTAATCCAATTAGTAACCGGTTAGGAATCGTCAAAGGATGGGATTCCAACTGGTATGGAGGAAAAAACTATGGCGACAAGCTGTTGGAAGACTCCAAAATCCGAAAGTACCTTAATGCTCGTTTAGCTAAAGCTAGTATCTCACGTATTATCATTGAGAGAACCTTGAAGTTAGTAACCATCACTGTGTTTACTGCGCGTCCTGGTATTATCATTGGTAAAGGAGGTCAGGAAGTTGACAAGCTGAAAGAAGAGCTGAAGAAAATTACAGACAAAGAGGTTCAAATAAATATCTTCGAGGTTAAACGACCAGAGTTGGATGCCATTATTGTTGGTAACAACATCGCTCGTCAGGTGGAAGGACGTATTGCTTATCGTCGGGCTGTGAAAATGTCTATCGCTTCTACTATGCGTATGGGTGCTGAAGGTATTAAGATTCAGGTTTCGGGACGTTTGAATGGTGCTGAGATGGCACGTAGCGAAATGTACAAAGAAGGCCGTACGCCTTTGCATACGTTGCGCGCTGATATTGACTATGCACAAGTTGAAGCCCTCACAAAAACAGGGTTGATCGGAATCAAAGTCTGGATCTGTAAAGGTGAAATTTACGGCAAACCCGATTTATCACCAGCCTTCAATACAAAAGAAAAAGGCGGCCAACGCGGTGGCGGTAGAGGTCCGAGAAGAAGAAGTAATAAAAGGTAATCATCCCTTTCACACTAACTGATTAGGAACGATGTTACAACCAAAGAAAGTTAAATTTAGAAGAATGCAAAAAGGGAGAATGAAAGGGAATGCTCAACGTGGGCACGAACTTGCATTCGGAACTTTTGGAATAAAAACCCTGGAAACAAAGTGGCTCACTGGACGTCAGATTGAGGCTGCCAGGGTTGCTTTGACACGCTATATGCAACGTCAGGGTCAGATTTGGATCAGAGTATTTCCGGATAAGCCGATTACTAAAAAGCCTGCCGAAGTAAGAATGGGTAAAGGTAAGGGTAGCCCGGAAGGATTTGTGGCTCCTGTAACTCCAGGACGCATGTTATTTGAATGCGAAGGAGTTCCCTACGAAGTAGCAAAAGAGGCGATGCGCTTAGCCGCTCAGAAATTGCCTGTGACTACTAAATTTGTTGTGAGAAGGGATTTTGTTGAATCTACAAATGCTTAATGATGAAAGTAGCAGAAATCAAAGAATTAAGTATCGGCGAGATTGTAGAGCGTATTGATGCTGAAAGAGCTCAATTGCAGCAGTTGGAACTGAATCATACGACTTCTCCATTGGAGAATCCGTTGAAGATTAGACATGCCCGAAGAAACATTGCGCGCTTGATGACAATCTTGAGTCAAAAGCAACAAACTGAAAAATAATTAACAGATGGATAGAAATCTTAGAAAAGAGCGTATTGGTGTTGTGGCCAGCAGCAAAATGGAAAAGTCCATCGTTGTGGCTGTAGAGGTGCGCGAAAAGCACCCCATCTACGGTAAGTTCGTGAAAAAGACTAAGAAATTTCACGCGCACGATGAAGACAACACTTGCAATGAAGGGGATACTGTTCGCATTATGGAAACACGTCCCACGAGTAAGACTAAACGTTGGAGATTAGTTGAAATTATCGAAAGAGCTAAGTAATTATGATACAACAAGAATCTAGACTTTTAGTTGCCGATAATAGTGGAGCCAAAGAAGTATTATGTATCCGTGTTCTAGGTGGAACCGGCAGACGTTATGCTGGTGTTGGTGACCGTATTGTGGTAACTGTGAAAAGTGCCGTACCTTCTGGTGAAATGAAGAAAGGTACCGTAAGTAAGGCCGTAGTTGTACGCACCAAAAAAGAAGTCAGACGTCAGGATGGTTCTTACATCCGCTTTGATCAAAACGCATGTGTGTTATTGAACACTGCCGGTGAAATGAGAGGAACCCGTATTTTCGGACCTGTTGCCCGTGAATTAAGGGACGGTTTTATGAAAATCGTGTCTTTGGCGCCTGAAGTACTTTAATCATCAAAGAGATTAGAACAATGGGTAAATTGCATATTAAAAAAGGCGATATAGTAATTGTTAATGCCGGTGTTAGCAAAGGCGAAGAAGGAAAAGTATTAGAGGTTTTTCCTGAAAAGAAACGCGCTATTGTTGAAGGTGTTAACATGGTGAGTAAGCACACCAAGCCTAATGCTGAAAATCCGCAAGGCGGCATTATTAAAAAGGAAGCTCCCATCCATATTTCAAATCTGAATTTGAAGGATGCTTCAACTGGAAAACCAACACGTATTGGTCGTAAGTTGAACGAAAACGGGAAATTAGTTCGTTTTTCTAAAAAGTCAGGGGAGGAGATCAAGTAATGAGTTATACACCTAGTATTCAAACACAGTATAGGGAACAGATTGTGCCAAATTTGATGAAAGAATTTGGTTACAAGTCGATCATGCAAGTTCCTAAGTTGGAAAAAATCGTTATCAATCAAGGTTTAGGATCAGCTACAGCTGACAAAAAAATGATTGAAATTGCGATTAAGGAGTTAAGTACCATTACCGGTCAGAAAGCAGTTCCTACTCTTTCAAAGAAAGATATTTCGAACTTTAAGCTTCGTAAAAAAATGCCAATTGGGGTGCGTGTGACCCTTCGTCGTGAGCATATGTATGAATTTTTGGAGCGTTTAATTCGTGTGGCTTTGCCTCGAATTCGTGACTTCAAAGGTATCAACAGTAAGCTTGATGGACGAGGAAACTATACCTTAGGTATTGAAGAACAAATCATTTTTCCGGAAATAAATATCGATAGCATTAGCAAGATATTGGGTATGAATATTACCTTTGTGACTTCGGGAAAAACCGATGAGGAAGCTTTTGCTCTGTTAAAAGAGTTTGGCCTACCATTTAAAAACGTTAAAAAGAACTAGTTATATGGCTAAGGAATCAATGAAGGCCCGTGAAGTTAAAAGGGCTAAACTGGTTGCCAAATATGCTGAAAAACGTGCCAGATTATTGGCTGAAGGAGATTACGTGGGCTTGCAAAAGCTTCCACGTAATGCTTCTCCTGTACGTATGCACAACCGTTGTAAAATCACCGGTCGTCCGAAAGGATACATGCGTCAGTTTGGTCTTTCAAGGATTCAATTCCGTGAAATGGCCTCAGCTGGTTTAATCCCAGGTATTAAAAAAGCAAGTTGGTAAGGAAGTGTTAAATATTGTCCTGTTTTTAAACGGGATCAATTTAATCGTTATAAAATGACAGATCCAATAGCAGATTTCCTGACACGTATCAGGAACGCCATTCAGGCGGGTCATAGGGTTGTTGAGGCTCCAGCCTCCAATCTTAAGAAAGAGATGACCAAGATTCTCTTCGAAAAGGGGTACATCTTGAATTACAAATTCATGGATGACGATAAGCAAGGTGTAATTAAAATTGCGTTGAAATATGATCCGCAATCAAAAGTGCCTGCTATTAAAGCTCTGAAAAGAGTGAGTACTCCAGGTTTGCGTTCTTATACCGGGTATCGTAAAATACCTCGCGTTCTTAACGGTTTGGGTATTGCTATCATGTCTACTTCTCATGGGGTAATGACAGATAAAGAAGCTCGTACACGTAAGATCGGTGGTGAAGTATTGTGTTACATTTATTAATGAAGGAGGATAAATTATGTCAAGGATAGGAAAAGCACCCATCAGCATACCTTCAGGCGTGACTGTAACTGTAAAAGACAATGCTGTAACTGTAAAAGGACCTAAAGGGGAATTGAAGCAGGAGCTAAATCCGGCAATTACTGCAAAAGTAGAAGACGGAGTAGTAACATTAGAGCGTGCTACTGAAGAAAAACCACACCGTTCAATGCATGGCTTGTACCGTTCATTGGTGAATAACATGGTGGTTGGTGTTTCTGAAGGTTATAAAAAACAACTCGAATTAGTAGGTGTAGGTTACCGTGCAACCAATCAAGGTCAATTGCTTGAGTTAGCATTAGGTTTTTCTCACCCTATTCAACTATTGTTGCCTTCTGAAATTAAAGTAGAAGCTGTAACTGACAGAAAAAGCAATCCTATTATTACGCTTGAATCTGCAGATAAGCAATTGCTTGGGCAAGTATGTGCCAAGATTCGGTCGATGAGAAAACCTGAACCTTACAAAGGAAAAGGTGTTCGATTCAAAGGTGAAGAAATTCGCCGTAAGGCCGGTAAATCTGCAAAAGTTTAATGTAATTTAAATTTAGGAGTTATGGCTTTTTTAAAAATAGAAAGAAGACGAAAAATTAAATTGCGCGTACGTAAGAACATCAGCGGAACTGCTGATTGTCCTCGTATGACAGTTTTTAGAAGCAACAAGCAGATTTCTGTTCAGTTGATTAATGATGTTACCGGTACTACATTGGCAGCCTCTTCATCAACTAATAAAGAACTTGTAGAGCAAAAAGGCACGAAGAGTGAAATTGCAGCTGTGGTTGGTAAAAGCATTGCTGAAATCGCTGCAAAAGCTGGTGTTTCTACAGTAGTATTTGACAGAAATGGATATCTGTATCATGGTAGAGTTAAACAATTAGCCGATGCCGCCAGAGAGGCCGGACTTAAATTCTAACAACGATGGCTGGAAGTAACAAAAGAATCAGAAACAATAACGATCTTGAATTAAAAGATCGCTTGGTTGCTATCAACAGAGTAACTAAGGTAACCAAAGGTGGTAGAACCTTTAGTTTTTCTGCCATTGTAGTGGTTGGAAATGAGAACGGCGTTGTTGGTTGGGGGCTTGGAAAAGCTGGTGAAGTAACAACGGCTATTGCTAAAGGTATTGAAGCTGCTAAAAAGAATCTAGTCAAAGTGCCAATTATCAATGGAACGATTCCTCACGAGCAATTGGCTCGTTATGGTGGGGCTAGTGTATTTATGAAGCCTGCATCTCACGGTACCGGAGTTAAAGCTGGTGGTGCGATGCGTGCTGTTCTGGAAAGTGTTGGAATTACCGACGTATTGGCGAAGTCCAAAGGATCTTCAAATTCACACAACTTAGTAAAAGCAACAATTGAAGCTTTAACTGAATTGCGTGATGCCCATATGGTAGCTCAACATAGAGGAGTGTCTATGAGTAAAGTATTTAACGGATAAGGAGTAAACAAATGGCTAAAATTAAAGTCACTCAAATTAAGAGTAAAATTGGGGCTACAACCAGACAGAAGAATACGTTGGTTGCCCTTGGCCTGAGAAAGATGCAAGCTACCGTTGAACACGAGGCCACCCCTCAAATCGAAGGAATGGTTGCTAAAGTATTGCATTTAGTAGCAGTAGAAAGATAATTTGGTCAAACGAATTAGAGGAAATTATTATGAACTTGAATAACTTAAGACCTGCTAAAGGATCAACAAAATCCTCAAAGCGTATCGGTCGCGGACAAGGTTCGGGTCACGGTGGAACAGCCACACGTGGTCACAAAGGAGCCAAATCCAGATCCGGTTACTCCAGAAAATTTGGATTTGAGGGAGGTCAGATGCCTTTGCAGAGACGTGTTCCTAAATTCGGATTCAAGAATATTAACCGGGTTGAATACAAAGCTATTAATGTCGAGATGCTTCAAACTCTTGCTGAGAAAAAAGGCTTGAGTACGATCGATCCCGAGTCTTTGAAGGAAGCTGGTTTGGTAGGAAGAAATGACTTGGTGAAGATTTTGGGCAATGGAACTTTAACTTCTAAATTGGAAGTTAAGGCACATGCTTTCTCAAAGTCGGCGATCGTAGCCATTGAAGCCGCTCAAGGAACCGCAGAAAAATTGTAATTGAATGAGACTATTCGAAACCATCCGCAACATCTGGAAAATTGAGGATCTGAAATCCCGTATTATTACAACCTTAGGTTTATTGTTGATTTATCGACTTGGATCGTTCGTTGTTTTACCTGGGGTTGATCCGGAACAACTTGGTGCATTAAGTGAACAAACGAGTAAAGGGGTATTAGGCCTGTTAAATATGTTTTCAGGAGGAGCCTTTTCACAAGCGTCTATTTTTGCATTGGGAATTATGCCTTACATCTCTGCATCCATTGTGATTCAGTTGATGGGTATTGCTGTTCCGTACTTTCAACGGTTACAAAGGGAAGGGGAAAGTGGCCGTAGAAAGATCAATCAGATCACTCGATATTTGACTGTTATTATTTTACTTGTGCAAGCGCCAGGATATCTTGCGAACTTAGCTA
The DNA here is from genome assembly GCA_016342595.1 of Marinilabiliaceae bacterium. Lineage (GTDB taxonomy): Bacteria > Bacteroidota > Bacteroidia > Bacteroidales > Marinilabiliaceae > JAEINY01. The sequence goes on along the minus strand of JAEINY010000029.1, from coordinate 24,812 downwards.
ATACATCAGGGGATGCTATCATCCAAACTGGTTGGTCGTTTACTGTTGTTAGTACGATCATATTGGCTGCAGGATCCATGTTTGTCATGTGGTTAGGTGAAAAAATTACCGATAAGGGAATTGGTAATGGTATTTCCTTAATCATCATGATTGGTATTATTGCCAGGTTACCACAATCATTTTTCGCAGAATTTTTGTCAAGAATGGAAGCTTCAAGTGGAAGCGGTGGTTTAGTTATGTTACTCATCGAATTTGTTGTATTGTTCTTTGTATTTGTAGGTACCATTCTTTTAGTGCAGGGTACACGTCGTATTCCTGTACAGTATGCTAAAAGAATTGTAGGTAACAAACAGTACGGTGGTGTTCGTCAGTATATTCCTTTAAAAGTGAATGCTGCTGGTGTAATGCCGATTATTTTTGCACAAGCTATCATGTTTATTCCTGTCACTTTTGCTGGCTTTGTCGACAGTGAAACCGCTACTGGTTTTGCATCAATATTTGCTGACTTCACAGGATGGGCATATAACTTGATTTTTGCCTTACTGATTATTGCATTTACCTATTTTTATACAGCGATTACTATTAATCCTACTCAAATGGCTGAGGATATGAAACGCAATGGTGGTTTTATTCCTGGTATTAAACCAGGAAGAAAAACGGTTGAGTTTTTAGATTCTGTAATGTCTAAAATTACATTACCTGGATCGGTATTCTTAGCACTTGTTGCTATTTTGCCTTCTTTTGCCATGATGGCAGGAGTGGATCAAAGTTTTGCTCAGTTTTATGGAGGTACTTCACTGCTTATCTTAGTGGGTGTGGTGCTAGATACGCTGCAGCAAATTGAGAGCCATTTATTAATGAGGCATTATGACGGATTGATGAAATCCGGTAGAATTGCGGGAAGATCGGCTGGTGGTGCCGCAGTATATTAATTGAGGGAATAAAATTTTACATGATTTATTTAAAGACTGACGAAGAAATCGAATTAATGAGGGAGAGTAACCTTTTGGTTGCTCGCGCTCATGGAGAAGTTGCAAAGGCGATTAAGCCTGGTGTTTCTACGTTAGAACTAGATAGAATTGCGGAGACCTTCATTAGAGATAATGGAGGTACTCCTGCCTTTTTAAATTATCAGGGTTTTCCGAATACATTGTGTACTTCTGTTAACGAGCACGTAGTGCATGGAATTCCAAATGCAAAGCCTTTGCAAGAAGGTGATGTCGTTTCTGTTGATTGTGGTGTTTTGTTAAATGGATTTTATGGAGATTCAGCTTATACTTTTGAAATAGGTGAAGTAGACCCGGAAATTCATAATCTATTGCAAGCAACGAAGGAGTCGCTTTATAAAGGCATTGAGCAAGCGGTTGAGAATAATCGTTTGGGAGATATTGGTCATGCTGTTCAAAGTTACACCGAAAACCTGGGTTACTCTGTCGTTCGAGAGATGGTTGGACACGGTATTGGTAAAAACCTGCATGAATCACCGGAAGTTCCCAATTACGGAAGACGCGGTAACGGTGTTAAATTAAAGTCGGGAATGGTAATTGCCATTGAACCGATGATAAATTTAGGTCGTCGCCAAATTCTTCAAGAAAAAGATGGATGGACCATCAGAACTGCTGATAAAAAGGTTTCTGCTCACTTTGAACATACTATAGCGGTACGAAAAGGAAAAGCAGATATACTTTCTAGTTTCAAATTTGTAGAAGAAGTGTTAACTTTGCAGTCTGAAAAATAAAAAGTTATAACATTATGGCGAAACAACCCTCTATAGAACAAGACGGTACAATAATCGAAGCCCTGTCCAATGCCATGTTTCGTGTGGAATTGGAGAACGGACACGTCATTACAGCTCACATTTCGGGAAAAATGAGGATGCATTATATTAAGATCCTCCCCGGGGACAGGGTAAAAGTAGAGATGTCTCCGTATGATTTGACGAAAGGTAGAATATCATACAGATACAAATAATTTAGAAGACCGATCATGAAGGTTAGAGCATCTATAAAAAAGCGAAGTGCCGACTGCAAAATCGTAAAGCGGAAAGGGCGCTTATATGTGATTAATAAGAAGAATCCCAAGTTTAAACAACGTCAAGGATAAAATAGAGTATTATGGCTAGAATTGCTGGGGTTGATATACCCTCCAACAAACGAGGCGAAATTGCTTTGACTTATATTTACGGAATAGGTCGCAACCGAGCACAAGAAATTCTTAATGAAATTGGCGTTGACGTAAATGTCAAAGTTAAAGATTGGACGGATGAGCAAATCAAAGCTGTACGTGAGCAAATCTCTAACAATTATAAAATTGAAGGAGAATTACGTTCAGAGGTACAGTTGAACATCAAGCGATTGATGGATATTGGTTGTTACCGTGGTATTCGTCACCGTATGGGTTTACCATTGCGCGGACAGCATACTAAGAACAATGCTCGTACCAGAAAAGGTAAGAAGAAAACTGTCGCTAATAAAAAGAAAGCCACTAAATAATAAGTAAGATATGGCAAAGAAGTCAGGATCTCAAAAAAAGAGAGTCGTAAAAGTTGAGGCACAGGGACAAGCTCATATCCATTCATCTTTTAACAACATCATCGTTTCACTGACCAATCAAAATGGTCAGGTGATTTCCTGGTCAAGTGCAGGTAAAATGGGGTTTAGAGGTTCTAAAAAGAACACTCCCTATGCTGCGCAAATGGCTGCCCAGGATTGTGGGAAAGTCGCATATGACTTGGGGTTGAGAAAAGTGAAAGTATATGTAAAAGGACCTGGTAACGGTCGTGAATCAGCGATGCGTTCCATCCATGCAACAGGTATTGAAGTGACTGAAATTATTGATGTTACTCCATTGCCACACAATGGTTGTCGTCCTCCAAAACGAAGAAGAGTTTAATTACTCGACTAGTTATTAACCATAAGTTTTTGGTTGAAAATTTTGAATAATGACATGGTTATATGATTATTACCTCCTCTCTATAATCTAGCGGCTGCCATATTCATCATTTAAAATCAAAAATTTAAAATCAAAAATTTAGAAGAATGGCTAGATATATAGGTCCAAAAACTAGAATCGCCCGTAAATTCGGTGAAGCGATTTATGGCCCGGATAAGAACTTCGAAAGAAGAAACTTTCCTCCAGGGCAACATGGTGCAAACCGTCGCAGAAAGACAAGTGAATACGGTTTGCAGCTAAAAGAAAAGCAAAAGGCTAAATACACTTATGGTGTATTGGAAAAACAATTTCGTAATTTGTTTTCAAAAGCATCACGTAGTAAAGGTATTACTGGTGAGGAATTGTTAGGTCTTTTAGAGTCTCGTTTGGATAACGTTGTTTATCGCTTGGGAATCGCTCCGACAAGAGCAGCTGCCAGACAGCTTGTATCCCACCGCCATATTACTGTTGATGGTGGTATTGTGAACATTGCGTCATTTCAGGCAAAACCTGGCATGTTGATTAGTGTTCGTGAAAAGTCAAAATCGTTGGAAGTAATTACATCATCGCTGACTAATACAAGTGTCCATAAGTATTCCTGGTTAGAATGGGATCAAAACACATTAACAGGTAAGTTTTTAACGATGCCTGAAAGAACTGATATTCCTGAAAATATCAAAGAACAGTTGATAGTTGAATTGTATTCTAAATAATTAATTCTTATGGCAATATTAGCATTCCAAAAACCAGATAAAGTTATCATGCTCGAAGCCGACGACAAATTCGGCAAATTCGAATTTCGTCCCTTAGAGCCAGGCTATGGTATTACCGTTGGAAATGCCCTAAGAAGAATTTTGTTGTCCTCTTTGGAGGGGTATGCAATTACTACTGTCAAGATTGAAGGTGTCGATCATGAATTTTCCAGTGTTCCTGGAGTAATTAATGATGTCACTGAAATCGTTCTTAATCTTAAGCAGGTACGCTTTAATAAGCTTGTTGAAGATGCTGAGCAGGAAAAAGTAACTGTGAGCATTACAGGTAAAGAAGAGTTTACTGCCGGTGATTTAAATCAATTTATGACAGGTTTCGAGGTTTTGAATCCTGAATTGGTAATTGCTAAGATGAATCCGGAAGTGAACCTGCAAATGGTTTTGACCATCAACAAAGGCAGGGGTTATGTTCCTGCAGAGGAAAATAAGCCGGTTGAAGGGGAATTTGGCGTGATTGCCATCGATTCTATTTTTACACCTGTTCGTAACGTTAAATTCGCGGTTGAAAATTACCGGGTAGAGCAAAAAACGGATTACGAAAAGTTAGTGTTGGAAATAGCAACTGATGGATCTATTCATCCAAAAGATGCCTTAAAAGAAGCAGCAAAAATTCTGATCTATCACTTCATGCTTTTCTCTGACGAAAAGATTACCCTTGACTCAGATGAGAAATTTGGCAATGAAGAATTTGATGAAGAAGTGTTGCATATGCGTCAACTTCTGAAAACCAAGTTAGTGGATATGGATTTGTCAGTTCGTGCATTAAATTGTTTGAAAGCAGCCGATGTGGAAACACTTGGTGAGCTGGTTACATTTAATCGTAATGATTTGCTTAAGTTCCGTAACTTTGGTAAGAAGTCTTTAACCGAGTTGGATGATCTCCTGCTGAACATGGGACTTACTTTTGGAATGGATACTCAGAAGTATAAATTAGACAAGGAATAATAGCGATGAGACATAGAAAGAAATTTAATCATTTAGGTCGTAAAAAGGCGCATCGCGAGGCGATGTTGTCTAATATGGCGGCTTCTTTGATTCTTCACAAAAGAATCAAAACAACGGTTGCTAAGGCCAAAGCTTTGCGCATCTATGTAGAGCCTCTTATTACTAAAACGAAAAGTTTAAATACAGTAGAAGAGAAAGTACATGCTCAAAGAACAGTATTTAGTTACCTTCAGAACAAATTCGCAGTAAAAGAGCTTTTTACTGACGTTGCTGAAAAAGTAGCAGATCGTCCAGGTGGATATACCCGTATTTTGAAATTAGGTAACCGTTTAGGTGATAATGCTGAGATGTGCTATATCGAGTTAGTCGATTACAATGAGAACATGCTTGAAGCTAAGAAACCTGCTGCTGGAGCTAAAAGAACTCGTCGTGGTCGTAGAAAATCAACTGCTGATGCTGTTGAAACTCCAGCTAACAATACAGCTGAACAAGCTGCTGATAATACTGAGGCTGACTCAAAAGAATAAGCCTGTAAAAGAAAAGGAAAGACTATGAGTTTTTCCTTTTTCTTTTTGTTGATGATAGGGGGGATAACAGCCAATGGCTTTATTCCTTTTTTTTTGAATTTCTATTATTACATAAATAGTTTCGATTATGGGACAAATTGCTAACATTCATGCTCGCGAAATTCTTGATTCTCGCGGGAATCCCACTGTAGAAGTGGAAGTAACATTAGAAAGTGGATTTGTAGGACGTGCTGCTGTACCTTCAGGAGCCTCTACAGGTGAACACGAAGCTCTTGAATTACGTGATGCCGACAAAGGCCGTTACTTAGGTAAAGGTGTTTTAAAAGCCGTTGAAAACGTAAACGAAATCATCGCCCCTGCTTTGGTTGGAATGAGCACTTTAGAGCAAGTAGCCATTGACCACAAAATGTTGGAATTAGATGGTACTAAGACTAAAAGTAAATTAGGTGCAAATGCGATTTTAGGTGTTTCTTTAGCTGTTGCTCGCGCTGCTTCCGAATACCTGGGTATGCCTTTATACCGTTACATTGGTGGAACAAATGCGAAAACATTACCTGTTCCAATGATGAACATTATTAATGGTGGATCTCACTCTGATGCAACAATCGCATTCCAGGAGTTCATGATTCGCCCTGTTGGTGCTACTAGCTTCCGTGAAGGATTGCGTATGGGTGCTGAAGTATTTCATGCACTTGCAAAAGTATTAAAGGGTAAGGGACTTTCTACCGCTGTAGGTGATGAAGGTGGTTTTGCTCCTATGTTAGGTGGTACAGAAGAAGCTATTGACTGTATTCTTACTGCTATTAAAAACGCTGGTTATAAAGCTGGTCGTAAAGAAGACGGTGGCGATATTTCAATCGCTATGGACTGTGCTTCTTCTGAGTTCTTTAAAGAAGGTGTATACGATTACAGTATTTTTGAGCCAAACGGTAAGAAGCGTAACTCTCAAGAGCAAGCAGCTTACATGGCTGAGTTAGTTGAGAATTATCCCATCGATTCTATTGAAGATGGTATGGATGAGAATGACTGGGACGGATGGGTTGCATTAAATGCTGCTATCGGTGATAAGTGCCAGTTGGTTGGTGATGACTTGTTCGTAACTAATGTTGATTACTTGAAGAAAGGAATCGAATTAGGCGCTGCTAACTCTATCTTGATTAAAGTAAACCAAATTGGTACTTTAACGGAGACGTTGAATGCTATTGAAATGGCTCACCGTGCAGGTTATACTTCTGTTACATCTCACCGTTCCGGAGAAACAGAAGATGCTACTATTGCCGACATTGCTGTAGCAACTAACAGTGGTCAAATTAAAACAGGCTCTTTGAGCCGTTCTGACCGTATGGCTAAGTATAACCAATTGCTTCGTATTGAAGAGGAGTTAGGTGATGCTGCTGTATATGGTTATGAGAAAGTGGTAATAAAATAATTATTTCTTCGCTATAATTGAAAGGGAATGCTGGTTGAGCATTCCCTTTTTTTATGTAATCCCTTCAATATTTGGTTGAAAACAAATAAAGGGTACTATCTGTTAAAGGGATAAATCTTTTTAATGCATGAAATTCTATTACTTGATGTGTAACTGATTCAACAGCATAAAATTTAAAGCTATAAACATCAAAAACTATGGATTACATAAAACAACGTCTCATTGAAATTGGGCGTCCCAAAGCTGAACTTGTTAGAAAACTCAATAAAGAATATGGTGATAAAAAGATTCAGGAAGTGAATTTAGGTCAGGTTATGACTGGAATGAAAGGGGTTGTCTCTTTATTGACCTGTACTTCCAAGTTAGATCCTGATGAAGGAATTAGGTTTAGAGGTTATTCCATTCCTGAATTGAGAGAAAAATTGCCAAAAATAAATCCGGACGGAGAACCTTTGCCGGAAGGACTTTTCTTCCTTATGCTCACAGGTGAATTGCCCACTAAAGATGATGTTAATTTTATTAGTCACCAGTGGATTCAGCGCGCACAAGGGATACCACCACATGTTTATGATGTGATCAATGCCTTGCCTAAAGATGCTCACCCGATGATTCAGTTTAATACGGCTATTCTTGCGATGTCCACTGAATCTCAATTCAGGAAAGCTTATTTAGCGGGGATGGACAAGAAAGATTATTGGGGACCTACCTATGAAGGTGTCATGGATCTGATCTCACGCATACCAGTTATTGCCGCCTATATTTATCGCCGGGTTTTTTATAATGAAGACTATATTGATATCAATCCAAATTTGGATTGGGCTGGTAATTTAGCACATATGATGGGATATGACAGTGAAGAAGTGCGTCGATTAATGCGCTTGTATACGGTTATCCATGCTGATCATGAAGGAGGCAATGTATCTGCACATGCAACACATTTGGTGGGTTCCGCTCTATCGAATCCATATTATAGTTTCTCTGCTGGAATGAATGGATTAGCCGGGCCTTTACATGGCATGGCCAATCAGAATGTTATGCATTGGATAAGTAAAATGTGTCGTGAAATTGGAGTAGAGAATCCTTCTGAGCAACAGATTCGTGAGTATGCTTTGGAAACCTTGAAAAAGGGACAAGTAATACCTGGTTATGGACATGCAGTATTAAGAAAAACAGATCCGCGTTTTTCTGTTCAACTTGATTTTGCCCGTAAGTATATACCAGATGCCCCTTTAATTCAGTTAGTGGATAAAATTTATAAAGTTGTACCAGAAATCTTAGTGTCTGCAGGTAAGATAAAAAATCCATGGCCCAATGTCGATGCAATCAGTGGTTCTTTGCTTTCCAGCTATGGTATTACCGAATTCCCAATATATACGGTGCTTTTTGGTGTTTCCAGGGCTTTGGGTGTACTAACTCAACTTGTCTGGGATAGATTGTATGGATTGCCGATAGAACGTCCTAAATCACAAAATCTAGAGTGGTTTATGTCACAAGTTAATTATCAGGAATAATGATTGGGGAATGTAATATTTAAAAGGTAGCATTAGCTGCCTTTTTTTGTGAATCTCACTGCTTGAATCGGTTAAGTTAAAAGAATTAGTAATTTTTTATTAAGTCGCACAAAATATTTACAAGGTAGGAAAAAGTTATAAGCAAGCTATATGATTCATTCTTGATGATTATACATTTCTGAAAATAATTGCTTAATTTAAAACATCGTTGGTTTTTTACTATTTTAGCATTCATGAAGGAATCGGAATGTGGTATGATGAAGAAAAAATATCCGGGACGGTATTTATTTTTCTTATTGATTACTCTCATATTGATATATGGAGGAGAAGAGTCTTGTGCTGAATTGTGGGGGGGACGAACCAAACAGTTTTCTATTAATGAGGGCTTGTCGAATAGTCAAGTAACAGCTTTGTTCCAAGATAGCAGAGGTTTTATTTGGGTAGGTACGACCGATGGTCTTAATCGTTATGATGGGTATGATTTTTCTGTGTTCCGTCATCATCCTATGGATACTTCATCCATCGCCGGTAATAACATTCAGGCGATAACAGAAACTTCTAATAATAATATTTGGATCGGTACACGAAATAGCGGTATTGCTATTTGGAATAAGAAAACCGGTACTTTCATTAATCTTGATAGTCATTCTGATATTTTTTGCGATCTTCCTGACAAAGGTGTTTATGGACTTTTATCTATTGGAGATAACGTTTGGGTGAAAACCCGCAACTTTGTTATTCGAATTAGTAATGATTTAAGTGATTTTGAGATTTTCGGACATTATTCCAGTGTGTATAATGCTGGCATAAACGTATCTTATCCAATTATTTCAGGGAACGATTGTTTGTGGGTGGGCTCTAAAGATGGTATTCATCAATTCGATTTATTAACCAAATCTTTTAAGCGAATTGCTCAGGCTGTCGAAACGTCCAATAAAGAAATTACAGGGTTATTAAACGGAAGTGACAGCCTTCTAGTGGTAGGTACAGCATCTGGCCTTTGGCAATATCATTACGGGCAAAGCTATGCACATCCTATTCCATTATTAGCTGATGGATCTGCGGGCGCAATGATTAATTGTCTGTTACGTGATGAAAGCCGGTGTTTGTATATTGGGACCGATAAAGGGATAATGGTTTCAGAGTATCCCTATAAAAGTTATCAACCATTGGTTTTACAAGAAGCATTAAGCTATAATTTAACGGATGTTACGGCTTTATTGTTAGATCGAAGCGGAATAATGTGGGCAGGTACAAAGCATGATGGATTGATACGAATAGATCGGAAACCACCCAGGTTTTCATCTATCACTAAGTTTTCTGATTTACAATATTCTTTAAAATCGTATGATTTTGAATCGATTTATGTTGATCAGGACGATAATATCTGGGTCGGTACAGACAAGCAAGGTGTTTATCGCATTGATCGAAAACGTAATCAGTATAAGCAGTATCGAATCAATCCTGGTTATTCAGGTCTGAATGATCCGGCTATTTTATCCATACTAAGGGATAGAAGTGGAAAAATGTGGTTTGGTACAACTAACGGGGTGTATTTATTAAATCAAAATTGGAATTACCTGGAAGAATTTGATTACACCGGAAGCCTTGAATTTAAAACCCTATTAAAAGAAAATCCAATTAATGATCTTTTGCAAGATCAGCTGGGAAATTTGTGGATCGCTACTAAGTTCGGGTTGTATCGGTATAATGGTCGTAAAATATCGAGCTATTTTGCCGATGCTCAAAATGAGACCAGCCTTTGTCACGACGAGGTAAATACAATATTTGAGGATTCAGATGGATTGTTGTGGATTGGGACCAACGATGGAATTAATATATATGATTCTGGTCAAGGATTTATCAAGAGAATACAAAATACGACTGGCAGACCTCATCAAATTAGTCACAATATTGTTCTCGCTTTTGCGGAAGATAAGAATAACAGAGTGATAATTGGAACTCAGTCCGGGGTGTCTTATTACAACAAAAATACAAAGGAAGTTGGGGAATTGAGTGATAAGAGCAACAAAGTGTATGCGCTTGAAGTGGATGCATTCAATAGTATTTGGATGAGTTCAGGTAAAGGTATCATAAAACTATTATCCAACGGAACAATTTACAATTTCAGTAAAAAGGGGGGTGTTCCTGTACATAGTTTTAATGAGGGAGCATCGTTTATTACTGAAAATAGTGAGCTGTATTTTGGTGGAGATAAGGGACTAATAATAATTAAGGCAGACTCTGTTCAACATAAACTGCCCCAACCACAAGTGGTTGTTACTGACTTAAAAGTATTTCATAAGGGGATGCTTGAGTATAGTTTTCAACATGATTTGGATACTGTCGAAATTCGTTATAAACGAAATTCTATGTTACGCGTTGAGTTTGCAGCGATGGAATTTGCTAATCCTCTGGGCAATAGTTTTCAAGTGTTTATTGAAGGGTATGATGATGATGAAAAGGAAATTCCAATTATCTATGATAATTTTGTTAATATCTCTAACCTCAGTCCTGGGACCTATACGTTAAAAGTAAGAGGTGCAAACAGTGACTTTGTTTTGAATGATCGTTGGACGGAGTTGGTTTTAAATGTGGTACCTCCCCTTTGGATGTCCAATTACGCTTATGCCTTTTATATTATCTGTGTTATATTTTTGATTCAGATGTTGATAAATTATCGCATCCGGAATTATCGAAAAGCTTATAAGGCCCTTCAGGATAAAGCCCTTGATAAAAAGAAAATTGAGGCACAAAGGGAAGCGTTATCCAAGATCAATCAAAATTTGACCGATAGTATCAGTTATGCCAAACGCATACAGGAAGCTATGATTCCATCCGAAGAAATGGTGAAAAATATCATTCCGGAATCTTTTGTTTATTTCCGACCGAAGGATATCGTAAGTGGTGACTTTTACTGGATTTACCGCAATGAAAAGAAGATTTTTGTAGCTGCCGTGGATTGTACAGGACACGGTGTCCCAGGCGCGTTTATGTCCATTATTGGCTATGATTTGCTGAAGAATATCGTTGAGATACAAGGTAAGGAATGTCCGGCCCGGATTATGGATCAATTGAATAGAGAGGTCGTCAATACTTTTAAGAAAAATGGGAATACCCGGTCAATGAATAAGCAGGAGGTGAACGACGGGATGGACATGGCGCTAATAGTCATAAACATAGATTCGGGAATCTTGGAGTTTGCGGGTGCTTACAATCCACTCTATCTTATTCGGGATAATGAAATTATGACTTATAAAGGAGATCGTTTTCCAATTGGTTATGTGGATGAAAATAATAAGACCACATTTTCCAAACAAGAAGTTTCAATCCGTAAAAACGACATCATTTACCTTTTCTCTGATGGATATGCTGATCAATTCGGGGGGCCGGAAGGTAAGAAGTTTAAGTACCGACGGTTCCGTCATTTGTTGCTGAATATTCATAAATTACCCATTGAAGATCAAAAGGCAATCCTACACCAAAAAATGGAGGAATGGATGGGGTCAGAATATGAACAAATCGATGATATCCTATTAATGGGAATGAAGCTGTAGGGTAATCATTCGTGTTTAATGAGAAAGGTTTAAATAGTCGGGTGCAATCAATCTACTAATAATGGAATGTGTGGAATATTAAGGTTGTTTACACTTTTTACTTTTACCTTTTCTCTCTTTACTTAACATTAGCTTAAATGTTGTTTTATTTTCCGAATCAAATCTTCCGGTTGAAACGGTTTACTGATGTAATCATCCATTCCTGACGCCAGACATTTTTCTTTATCTTCCGGGAAGGCATTAGCGGTAACTGCTATAATAGGTGTATGTGTTCCGGTACTCTTCTCAATTTCACGTATTTTTTGAGTTGCCTTAAAACCATCCATAATGGGCATTTGCACATCCATTAGAATTAAGTCATATTTCGCCTTTCCAAATTTATCTAAAGCTTCTTTTCCATTAAAAGCAACTTCAATTTTATGTACTTCATTTTTAATGTAAAGGATAATGATTTGTTGGTTGCTAAAGTTGTCTTCTACCAGCAGGATATTTGAGTTGATGATATCTACTTTAGGTTTAAAATAACTTTCGGTTTGTTTGGCAGGTTCTTTGATGTTCGAAATAGACTGGCTTTTAATATTCTTCTTAAAGCTAGCAGAGAACTCAAATACAGTATTGACCGAACCAGGAATAATATTAAGGGAGTTACCATCCATTTCAATGATTTTTTTTGTAATTCCCAAGTCCAGCAGGTTAATGTATTTCGTGGTATTCAAACGAATGATATCCGGCGAATAAAGAGATTCATCTTTGGCAAGTTCTTCTTGTGGTAAAGGTATTACAGTGTTGCTTACAATCCTGAAATTGAGATTGGTCATTCCAGGCATACTTTCTTTCTTGCTCACCTCAATCGTGATGGTTTTCATTTCTGCTTTATTGTATTTTAAAATGCTGTTTAGCAGATTGAGGAAAATTTGTTTAACCTTAATGCTGTTACCGATAAGATTTGAGGGAATATCCGCAGAAAGTGAGAGGCTGAATTTTTTCTTCTCTTGGTTGTCCTGGAAGAGTTTGATGGTATTATTAAGTGTAGCATACAGGTTAAAACTAATTTCTTCTTCCGGTATCTGGCTAAAACTTGTTTTGGTTGCGGCCACCATACTATTCACTACGTTTACCAAATTATTAGAAGAGGCATGAATGGTATTGATGTAATCTCTTTGATCATTAGAAAGTGGTGTTTTCTCAAGAATGTCTATTATCCCAGTGATGTTACTTAAAGGTGTTCGTATTTGATGTGATAGTTTAGATATAAGCTCTTCCTGAGTTTTGCTGAAGTTTTGAGAATCAAGCATCAAGCGCTCTTTGGATAAAACGATCTCAGAGAACACATGATAGAGTGCATAAGTGGTGACTAAAAATATGAGATAAAACATCGCAAAGGTTACCTTCTGCTCTATGGTATACGAATAGGCACGCGGGATGTAATTATTTAGAATAAATAAAGAGAGAAGTATTACCCCAAAAAAAGCGAATGATAACCGGGCACCTTTTTTCGTGCCTAAAAGAGAAATAATGAAAGGAGGAAATAATGCAGACCAAATAATACTTAGACCTGTTTTTCCACCAAATATAACAAAATACAAGAGTGTTAAAAGTGAAAAGAAAACAAATGAGTTGCGTACACCTTGTGAATGAGATTTACGCCCCAGATAGAGGAAATGAAAAGCAAATATCAAACTGAATCCCAATAGCGGACCTGCAAAAAAGGGCTCATCAATGATGAGGGAATACATGCCTTCAAGGAAAACAACCATAAATAGAAAGAAGTTAATCAAATTACTGATTAGTACTTTGGTTTGATCTTCAATTTCAATTTTTTCCTCGCGAACATATATAAATAGTGAAAGAAATTTATTCAGTAATTTCATAATAAAAACAGATTTTGAATCAATCTATAAAGTACAAAAAAAAACCTTTGTGGTAAACTTATATCTTTTCTTTCAGAAAAAAAATGGAATAAAATGTATTGCTTCATTTATTAAGAATGATATATCAGTAATGTTGAAAAAGTAGTTCGAATGAAATGGGTTCACCATCAGGTGTTTAAAGTGCTATAAAGAACATGGTCGGACTTCATGGTAAGTGATTGGAATATTATCGGATTAGATAAGTAGTTTTTCGTATTTTGAAATAACTTTGCAAATAGTGAATAAATCGAGGTGAAAATGAATGAGGGCAGACTAAGGTGTGCTATTGTTGGATGATCGCGTATTTTATAGAAAGAAATTGTCAATTTAAATAAAATGATCATGAAAAGGACTTTTGGATTATTAGTTGGTTTGTTTTTAATGAGCACGGTGATGAACGCCAGAGAACATCTACCTACCAAAGAGGATTATGATGCGTTTTTAAAGTCGAAAACGCTGGTCGTGATGGATCCCAATCCAATGAGCGATTTTAATTTCAAGATAAAGGCTGTGATGAAAAATGTTTGGAATGTAACTGAATTTGAATTCATCACAGATCAGGAATTTGAAGAAAAGAAAAGTGACCCGTCGTATTCATTTTTAGTTTCTACTGTTGTGACATTTGATGCTGATAAAACGAAAGCGCGTTATAACTTTTTAAGTTTACTTTTAGGCGAGGCGGATAAAGATGTAAGAGATTTACCAGACCTGTGCTCCATTCCTCTTTCTTATCTGAGGGTTGAGGATGATAGTTATGCTTATAAGATGGATGCTTTTGTTCGGTTTATTCAGGATCATGTAAATCTGATGCACAAACAGCCTGAGTTGATTAAAGCCAACGTGTTTAAGCACTATAATAAGAATACTCAGAGTTTGAAGAATAAGACCTTACTATTGGTGAAAGAGGATTTGCCAAAAACGCTTAATACGCAGCAAAAAATTCAGAGGTATTACCCCTACGATTTGAAAATTGTGTCGCAGGAAGAAGTGATGGAAGCGATTGAGCGTAAAGATCCAAATGTGGTATTTATGCACAAAGTTGGGCCGGAAGGGACTAAATATCATGCACGTTGTTATAAAATTTTGATTGGGGCAGGTGATTCTAAATTCTATTACTTCGACTATCACATGGTCAGTAAGAAGAAGCCCGATGGGTTGTTGCAGAGTGATTTAAAAAAGATGGGTTCGCGCTAACGCATAATTTGTTAATAAAAACTATATATGTCAGACGATAAGAAGATCATTTTTAGCATGGTGGGGGTGAGTAAAACATTTCCTCCACAAAAGAAAGTGCTGAATAATATTTATTTATCTTTTTTCTACGGTGCCAAAATTGGGATTATCGGACTTAACGGTTCCGGTAAATCCACGTTATTGAAAATCATTGCGGGCCTGGAGAAGAACTATGAGGGGGATGTAGTTTTTTCTCCCGGTTATTCGGTGGGGTATCTGGAACAGGAGCCCCAATTGGATGAGAGCAAAACTGTTCGTCAAGTTGTCGAAGAAGGTGTTCAGGAGGTAGTCGATGTTCTTAAAGCCTATGAAGCCGTTAATGAGCGTTTTGGTGATCCTGAAGTATTGGAAGATCCGGATAAGATGCAAGCGTTGATGGATGAGCAGGCTCAGCTACAGGAGAAAATTGACCAGTATGATGCCTGGAATCTGGATACGAAGCTCGAAAGGGCTATGGACGCCTTACGTTGTCCTCCCGAAGATCAGCTTGTGAAAGTTCTATCGGGTGGAGAGCGTCGTCGGGTTGCATTGTGTCGTTTATTGCTGCAAGAACCGGATATTTTGTTACTGGATGAGCCAACTAACCACCTTGATGCGGAATCAGTGCAGTGGTTGGAGCAACATTTGCAACAGTATAAAGGAACGGTAATAGGCATTACTCACGACCGTTACTTCCTGGATAATGTAGCAGGTTGGATTCTGGAGCTGGATCGAGGTGAAGGTATACCATGGCAAGGTAACTACTCTTCATGGTTAGACCAGAAGACGCAACGAATGGCGAAAGAGGAGAAACAAGCCTCTAAACGTCGTAAGACATTGGAGCGCGAGTTAGAGTGGGTACGAATGGCTCCAAAAGCACGTCACGCCAAATCAAAAGCTCGATTGAGTGCTTATGACAACCTGATGAGAGAAGGCGTCAAGGAGAAGGAAGAGAAGTTGGAAATATTCATTCCCAATGGACCTCGCTTAGGTGATAAAGTGATTGAAGCCCAGGATGTGGCAAAAGGATTTGATGAAAAACTGCTGTTTGAAGACCTGAATTTTGTATTACCCAAGAATGGAATTGTGGGGGTGATTGGACCTAACGGTGCTGGTAAAACAACTCTTTTCCGGTTGATAATGGGATTGGAGCAGGCCAACACCGGTAATTTCGAAGTGGGAGAAACGGTAAAGGTAGCATATGTCGATCAATCACATGATGATATTATTCCTGGTAAAACCGTTTATGATGTGATCGCTCAGGGCGAAGAGCTCCTTAAAATGGGCGGCAAGGAAATTAATGCACGTGCTTACTTATCACGTTTTAACTTTGCCGGTGCTGATCAACAGAAAAAATGTGAAGTGTTATCCGGGGGTGAGCGGAATCGATTGCATTTGGCCATGGCATTAAAAGAAGAAGGTAACGTACTGTTACTGGATGAGCCGACCAACGACATCGATGTGAATACCCTTCGTGCTTTAGAGGAAGGATTAGAGGATTTTGCAGGTTGTGCCGTTGTTATTTCTCACGACCGTTGGTTCCTCGATCGGGTAGCTACCCATATTCTTGCTTTTGAAGGTGAGTCGAAAGTGTATTATTTCGAAGGGTCCTATTCAGAGTATGAAGAGAATAAAAAGAGCCGTTTAGGTGACACCACGCCTCATCGTATTAAGTATAAAAAGTTGATAAAAAACTAACGTAGTTACTTAGTATAATTCTAATTGGGCAGCTTCCTTTGGGTGGCTGCTTTTTTTTTAAGCTTTCATACCTTTTATTGGTTGATGCAAATAATACATGGGCATTACACCTTTTCCTTTCACCGTTCGTGCTGTTCTTCCAATGAATTTAAAATGATGTTCTAAATGTAATTTTATAGTCTCAGAAACATTGATTTGCATGGGTTCACACAGTTCCTGAAAGCGTGAGGCCATATTTACTGTTTCACCAAAAATATCGAAGGATAAATTCGTAGGACTCACCGAACTGCCCATCACATCTCCACAATACAAGCCAATTTTTAACTCCCATTGAATACTGCTTGTCTGATTTCGGGTATTGAGATACTGACGTATTTTTAGTGCAGCTGATGCCGCCTGGAGAGCAATGTTCTGCGGGGCATCAAACATACCACATACGGCCATATAGGCATCTCCAATGGTTTTAATACGCGTGCATCGATGCGCTTCAATGATGCGATCAAATCCTGTGAAAAGGTCGTTTAATTCACGGAGTAACCTACGCGGAGCCATCTTACTTGTTTTTGGAGTAAAATCAACCATGTCAACAAAAAGTACGACCGTGTTTTTGTACAGTCGTGGGGGAATGGCTCCGTATTTTTTTAGTTGTGACAGGATCGGATTGGGTAAGATGGCATGCAATATCGTTTCATTGCGATGATTAGCTAACTGAAGCTTGTGATGTTCGTTTTGTAACTCCTGGAGGGTCAGAGATAATGAAAGAGCGGATTTTACCCGGGCCAATAGTTCAATAGCAGCAATGGACAGGGAAAGGAAATTAGTTGCTCCGGCCTTTAATGCATGGGTTAGTTTATCAGAATCCGGATCCTTCGAAAGCATGATGATCGGAACATCTTTGGTGAGGTCGTTTTTTTTTAATCTTTCAAGAACGATTAATCCACTCATCTTGGATAAATCCCAATCCAGAATAATAATATCAGGTCGAATGGATAATGCTGATTTGCACGC
Source organism: Marinilabiliaceae bacterium (assembly GCA_016342595.1). GTDB lineage: Bacteria > Bacteroidota > Bacteroidia > Bacteroidales > Marinilabiliaceae > JAEINY01. The sequence goes on along the minus strand of JAEINY010000029.1, from coordinate 7,314 downwards.
TTCAATACCATTTTTTACGGATATAGCCTGGAGACTTGATATATGCTGTGTGAGATTTTCTGCAAATCGATTACAGATGATCTCATCATCAACTGCAATTAAAACTTTTTTTTCCATTATTTGGTTCAGGTTAATTTCGGAACGATTGGTTATACGGTAGAAAAGATATTGGTTAATAAACCTTTGACGAAGAAAAGCCAATGCTTGATGAAGGGTCTTATTTTTGTAATTAAACAATTTGAAGTAAATTTAGGTATGATTTGTCATCTGTTATTAACTGGTCCGGTGATATCAGAATTTAACAGAGAAGCAGCAGGTATGTTATACGGGCTGTTAAAGGATTAGAAATGAAAAGGATCATGATCGATAAAACCTAATAGTATGAAATTAATAAATAGTAGTTTGCTGGATCAGTTGGTGATTGATGCCGAATGCAGTCACCGGAAACGCAAGAATTACAACTTTCATCAGCATATGGAGGATACCATGCACCGTATGTTGAATGCCATTCAGCCGGGTAGCTATGTACAACCGCATAAACATCAAAATCCGGATAAGCGAGAGGTTTTTCTGATTCTTAAAGGACGATTATTAGCCATTCTTTTTTCTGAGGATGGGACGATCAGTCAAAAAATTATTTTAGATCCGCGCGAAGGCAATTTTGGGATTGAAATACCTCCTGGAAGGTATCATACTATTATCTCCCTGGAGGAAGGTACTGTTGCTTATGAAATAAAAGATGGGCCTTACACTGTTGCTGATGATAAGGACTTTGCACCCTGGGCTCCTGATGAGAGCAATAAGGAAAAATCCAAACATTACATGGAGTGGTTACTGGCAGAAGCTTTGTAAGTATAAAACATAGAAAATTCCCGCAAATAGATCCATTCATTTATCAAAAAGCTATTCGCGTGCTGTTTGAAATAAATTGGTAACTTTGCGGCTGTTTTTGCTGAATATTACAAGTTTTTTAAGTAGGATCATTTCAATTTTACACTTTATGGCTCAAAAACCAGGCATTCCAAAAGGAACCAGAGATTTCACACCGGTGGAGATGGTGAAGCGCAACTATATTTTCGATACGGTACGATCTGTTTTTCAAAAATATGGCTATCTGCCCATTGAAACACCTGCCATGGAGAATTTATCCACATTGATGGGTAAATATGGTGAAGAAGGGGATAAGTTGTTGTTCAAGATTTTGAATTCCGGCGACTATTTGAAGAAAGCAGATGCGCAATTATTGGCTGAGAAGCAATCCAATAAACTCATGAACCAGATTAGTGAGAAAGGATTGCGTTATGATCTGACTGTTCCATTTGCACGCTTTGTTGTTCAGCATCAAAATGAGATCACATTCCCGTTTAAACGCTATCAAATACAACCCGTATGGCGGGCTGATCGGCCTCAAAAAGGACGTTACCGCGAGTTTTTTCAGTGTGACGTCGATGTTGTGGGCAGTAATTCGCTGCTGAACGAAGTAGAACTTATTCAGATTGTGGATGAAGTATACCGCATGTTGAACATCAATGTGGTGTTGAAACTTAATAACCGGAAAGTATTATCCGGCATTGCTGAAGTTTTGGGTGCAGCCGATAAAATTATTGATATAACGGTGGCCATTGATAAGTTGGATAAGATTGGGCTTGAAAAGGTGAATGAAGAATTGGTTTCAAAGGGACTTTCTCAGGAAGCCATTGATACCTTACAGCCCATCATCAATTTGAGCGGTACTAACGATGAGAAGTTAGTAGAACTGAAAGCGGTTTTAGCCAACTCTGAAATAGGGATGAAAGGTATTGAAGAGCTGGAAAAAGTGTTTGTTTATTTAAAAGCTCTACACCTTGATTTGGAAGTAGAACTGGACTTGACCTTAGCCAGGGGATTAAACTACTATACCGGAGCCATCTTTGAAGTGAAAGCCAGGGATGTGGCCATTGGAAGTATTACCGGTGGTGGACGTTACGATGACTTGACCGGTATCTTTGGCTTGAAGGATGTATCGGGTGTAGGCATATCATTTGGGGCTGATCGTATTTATGATGTGATGAATCAGTTGGAACTTTTTCCAAAGAATGATGGGGTTCGCACACAGGCTTTATTCATTAATTTTGGGGGAGAGGATGAGCTCTATGCTCTGGAAGTATTGAAATCAGTACGAGCTGCCGGAATTAATTCGGAGTTATATCCGGATAATGCCAAAATGAAAAAACAGATGACCTATGCCAATAAAAATGAAATTCCGTTTGTGATTTTAATTGGCGAAAAAGAACGACAAGAGCAGGTTGTGACACTGAAGAACATGGAGTCGGGGGAGCAATCTTCTGTAAGTGTGGAAGAGTTGATAAAAATCATCAACAATATTTAAGGAAATATACGTATCATTGCGGGTAGAGTATTTAATTACTTTACCCGCTTTTTTATGGGCCGAATATTTAAAAATAGTTGCTATTACGACACTTCCTTTGGTGGAGACATCCGTTTCCCCTGAGTTACCTTGTTATTTTATTTTTTAAGCGATTAGATCATTGTTGATTAATGTTGTATATGGTAGTATATTATACCAAATGTATAACAAAATGATTGATAAAGCATTTTGCTTATTACAAGTGGTAAATGCCGATACGCAATCAAAGAGCGATGTTTTATCGCTCATCCGATAGCTATTGGATTTGATTGGTAATCGGTATTCCTCTATCATAACAGGATTTATATAGGCAATTGATCATCGTGTAAGTGTATAGGAACAATTGCTCATGAGGTGAATTGTTTCAAAATATTGGAGTAGATAAGAAAAAAAATAATATAAATAGTCATGGGAAAAATACATTGCATCTCACCGAAACCTTTATCGTACGAAGTCATTGAGGCCATTTTAAATGAAGGTTATCAATTAGCTATTTCAGACGAGTCGGTTGAAAAGATTCAGATATGTAAAAAATACCTGGACGATAAAGTAGCTAATCACGATGGACCTGTTTATGGTATTAACACCGGCTTTGGATCCTTGTGTAATATCTCTATCTCGAAAGACGAGTTGAGTAAATTACAGGAAAACCTGGTGATGAGCCATGCCTGTGGTCTTGGTCAAGAAGTACCGCGCGATGTGGTAAAATTGATGATTTTACTGAAAATTCATGCCTTGAGTTATGGTAACTCCGGCGTGCAGTTGAAAACGGTGAAACGCTTGATTGATTTCTTTAATAATGGGGTGTATCCAATTGTATTTGAACAGGGATCATTGGGTGCATCAGGCGACTTAGCTCCTTTGGCGCATTTGTTTTTGCCATTGTTAGGTCGTGGAGAGGTACATTATAAAGGCGAATTACGCCAGGCATCTGATGTATTGGCAGAGAATAACTGGGAACCGATCAAACTGGAAGCAAAAGAAGGATTAGCTCTTTTGAATGGGACACAGTTCATGAGTTCACATGCCGTTTATACGCTATTAAAAGCGTTTCGATTATCGAAATATGCCGACATTATTGCGGCCACTTCATTGGATGCTTTTGATGGCCGCATTGAGCCTTATTTTCCACAATTGCATACCGTTCGGCCACATAAGGGGCAAATTGCAACCGCTCGTAATGTGAAAGCCATTTTGGAAGGGAGTGAGTTAATTACCCGTGCCAAGAAGCATGTGCAGGATCCTTATTCTTTCCGTTGTGTACCTCAGGTTCATGGGGCTATTAAAGATGCCATTAACTATGTAGCCGGTGTGGTACTAACTGAAATTAACTCAGTGACGGATAACCCCATGGTGTTCCCGGAGGATGATATGATTGTTTCGGGTGGTAACTTCCACGGTGAGCCTTTGGCTCTGGCCATGGATTTCTTAGCAATTGCCATGAGTGAAATTGGTAGTATCTCTGAGCGTCGTACCTATCGATTGATTTCCGGTGAGCGTGGTTTACCTGAATTCCTGGTGGCTGATCCTGGTTTGAATAGTGGATTCATGATTCCTCAGTACTCAGCTGCTTCTATTGTTAGTTTGAATAAACAAATGGCCACACCATCATCGGTGGATAGTATTCCGTCCTCGAATGAGCAGGAAGATCATGTGAGTATGGGTGGTAACGCTGCTGTAAAAGCATTGAAAATTGCAGATAACGTGGAGCGTGTCCTGGCCATCGAGTTGTTTAATGCCTCACAGGCCATTGAATTCCGTCGTCCGGCAAAAACATCTCCTTACCTGGAGGAATTCCTGGCGCAATATCGCGAGTGTGTGAGTTTTGTGGATGTTGATAAAATCATGTATAAAGAGATTGAGAAAAGTGTTCGTTTTTTGCAAGAGGGGCAGTTTGCTGAATTTAAGTCAATGGAAGAGTAAATTATTTGTTTAATAGTATAAGTAAAAAGGGGCATCAGTGAGATGTCCCTTTTGTCTTTATGATACATTGAAAGATGAGGGAAACTAGTGCCGCAAACACTAAATTACAGTATTTATTTTCAGCTATTATTTCCTATGATTAGTGTTAATTATATAGCAGTGCATTCCGGTTGAAGCGAAGCGAAACCATCTCAGTGATCTCAATGCGAAATTGTTTTTGGTATTTGCATTTTCTTCTGTGCGGCTCTGTGTTACAATTTTTTTGTGTAAGACATACCCCTAAAATAATAAATACTATAATATGCAAATTATTCCACTAGTTTACTTCTTCTTCCTATTCTCTTTCACGTGTTGTTTCCATTTTTTCAAATTCTCTTTTCCAATTACTTCAGCCATATCTTTATTGGTCGTTGCTGAGATCTCGCGCCTGGCACTCTTAAATGCCTCTTTGTCGTCACCAGCTTTAGTTTTTGCGTCTTTTTGCTGTTTTAAATGATTCAGTTGGATGGTGTACACCTTTTGGTAGGTGGCGTCATCAAATGCAAGAACTGTTTGCATTTCTTTTGATTTTTTTTCGGCTTTTGCCTCCGGTGCGTTCTTTTTTTGCCCAAATGCAGTCACTGTTATCAAAACAGTGATCAGTACCATTAATAGTTTTCTCATAATCTTTAATGATTAATTATCTGTTTTATTTCTATTCGTCATATATATTTTCAGGTGTTCAAACAAACCGGGTGTTAATTGGATGGTGTGGCTTTATCTGATCGTTTGGGACGATCCGGTCTGTCAGGACGATCAGCCCGTGGAGCCCGCTCTTTCGACGAACTACGTATTTGCTTCATCAGGTAATTTTTAAACTGCAATTCAGCATGATACAGTTTCAATACTTTATCAATGGGCAGTACATCTTTAAATTGTGCATGATAAGATTGATCCAGTTTGGCCTCTTCCATGCGGAAGGCAATCATCTGATCGGCTACCGCCTCTTTTTGGGCATCGGTAGCAGTGTCCCACTTTTGTTTGAGTTCGACCATGGCCTCCCGTTTCTTTTTATTTAACTCCTTCTTTTGAGTCGAGAACTCATTGTAAACAGGCCAAAACACTTGTGCCTCGTCCGGTGATAAATTCATTTTTTGCGTGAGAAAGGCAATTTTTTGAGCTCGTACTTTCTCCAGCTTCTCTTCTTTTTTATTTTGGGCTTGCATGAAGCTCACCGATAGCAATAAAGCTATAATTATAGTTATCTGTTTCATGGTAATGGAATTTTAAAAAAGTATTAAATCATCAATCTCATTTTGCGAGATATCACCTAAGTCCTCATCAAGTAATTCATCTGTGGAAAATGAAATATCTTCATCCACCACATAAGTGACCAAATCATATTCGGTTAATTCAAATAAAACAGGGGAGAATAACTCTTCGGTTTCTGAAAATACCGTTAATTGATCCCCCTGGGATTGGAATGGGGTGAATACGTTGTATAGAATAGCAATCAGTGTAAACAAAGCAGCCACTGTGGCCCATGGTTTGATCATCTGAATGATTAATTGCCTTTTGGGTGTGTCGTGACGTTTCACAAGCTCTTGCATCCGTTCATCAAAGGTTTCAAAATAGCGCTCAGGTACCTTGAACGATTGATTCTCCTTCAATGCCTCAAATTTGTGAAGTGTATTTTTTTCTTCTGGTGTCATGATGCTATGGTGTTCTGGTTATTGGATTGTTTATTTAGAAAAAGGTTTAATCCGGTTGAGAAAAAAAGTTAAAGCATCTCCTCTTTCAGGATGGATTCAATTTTTTTAACCGCATGATGATAGGATGCTTTTAGGGAACCAACAGTTACTTTTAATATCTCCGAAATTTGTTGGTATTTCATCTCCTCAAAATATTTCATATTAAAGACCAGGCGTTGCCTTTGGGGTAGTTGCATCAGGCAGGCCTGAAGTTTTTGTTGAATTTCATTGCCATCAAACCAGGTGTCGCTTTCCAGGATCTCCTCAGCAGAAAGGAGGGGGGCATTGATGGTTTTGAGCTGTTTTTTTTGTTTGGTCTGCAAAAATGTCAAGGTCTCATTGGTGGCAATTCGGTAGAGCCAGGTGAATAGCGCAGCCTCACCCCGGAAACGGTCCAGGTTTTTCCAGACTTTCAGAAAGGTATTTTGAAGTACGTCATCAGTATCGTCATGTGAAATCACCATCTTACGAATATGCCAGTATAAACGCTCCTTGTAATGCTTCACGATCAGATTGAAAGCCTGTTCTTTTTGGTCTTTCAGGTGAATGTAACGGACGATCTCCTGATCTTGCTCATTTAATTTTTCCATACATGTATGCCACGTTTGTGTATTCTTTGATGCGTTAAAGGTAAAAAGGTTTAAAGGAATGTTTAAAAATAGTTTTTGTCCTGGTGCCATTAGGACAGCACCCTGCCCAAGCCGAGGGCATACCCCTGCTCAAGTCGAGGGCATACCCCTGCTCAAGTCGAGGGCATACCCCTGCTCAAGTCGGATACCTTATGGCCCAACAAGCTGGTGCTACAAACACTAAAATTACAGTATTTATTTTCAGCTATTATTTCCCATGATTATTCCTTTTCATATAAGTGCTCTCCCGGTGACCCGGGATTACTTTTTGTCTACAGTCACAAAAAGTAAACAAAAAAGTCCGCCGCTCAATTGCAATGAACGCTAAACGATTACATTACGGCGGACTGCTTCCCCCTCTGCCTGTGGCATCTCCCCCCAATGGGGAGAGTTTGGAAAGGAGATTTTTATAAATTCGCTACGCTCAAACAGATTTTCTTTCTGTTCGCCTCCATTACACCGTTCTTAACGCTATCGCAATTAGGCGGTTCACACCTTGGATGGCAGGTTACACTATCGAGCATAATACACAAAAATGAATAAATTCAGGTGTTAATTATATAGCAATGCATTCCGGTTGAAGCGAAGCGAAACCATCTCAGTGATCTCAATACGAAATTGTTTT
>JAEINY010000447.1 GCA_016342595.1 Marinilabiliaceae bacterium | reverse complement strand
TACGACAGTATGATTGGTGTGCTCAGGGGTGAACGGCCAGCCAGTGACTTAACAAAAGCCTGGTCAAATATCGAACGTTATTCTGATCGCATGCTATTCTTTCTCGAGAATCACGATGAAGTCCGACTGGCTTCTGATTTCCTATTGAAAAAAGGGACGGCGGCTATTCCGGGTTTTATTATGGCAGCTGCTTTCAGTCGTAATCCATTAATGCTTTATTTCGGACAAGAGATTGGGGAGTCGGGGATGGATCAGGAAGGATTTAGTGGCCGGGATGGTCGAACAACGATTTTTGATTATTGGGCGGTTGGATCCATCAAACGGCTTTATAAGCATTTAAATAATGGAGAAGCGCACTTGGAGGAATCGGAGTTTTCCCTGAAAGCCCAATATGAACGAATCATTCAGCTGGTGAACAAGCATGAAGCGCTCAATACAGGTCAATTGTACGATTTAATGTGGTGTAATCAAAGTCAGGAGGGGTGTGATTGCACTAAAATATATGCCTGGTTGCGCTTTACGCAAGAAGAAATCTTTTTATTGGTAGTTAACTTCTCTGATGAAGATCAGAATTGCAGAATCAAAATTCCCGAACATGCCTTTCAGACAATCGGCGTGGATGAAAACAAATATTTTAGAGGAAGAGATTTGTTGTTTCATAAATTAAAAGTCCAGTTCCCGGGCGAAGTTGCTTATACCACAGGATGTGGCATTGGTGTCGCAGCACGAAGTGGCGCGATTATCAAGCTGGAATAAGTACTATTCAGGTGATTATTTAGAATGAAACTAAATATTGTAAGGGCCCGGTGTTCATCTTTACTTCATAAAATTGTTGTTGTAAATTGTTTGAACCTAAACTAAAAGGGAGGTGCCTAATGACAAAAGTAGATTTCACATTTCACGTAGCTTTAGATGACGGCGAATTTATTAAAGTAGACGAGCATCTGTACACTACACGCAGTACGCTTCAGCGCGAAGAGCCGAAAATACACATGATCGATCCTTGTTGTTTGAAAGTGCTTAAAGAGTTTGAAGGTCAACTTTCGCAACAAATTGTTGATGAATGGTTATTGCTTTCACGTGCGCTTGATCAATCCTGCAGTTTTGAAAGTAAATGGGATGATCAAAAAATCATTAAGGAACTGATTAGTGGTCAGCAGCATCCCGTTTCGTGGTATGTAAAAAACTGTCGTGCCAATTAGGACGAGACACGATTCGAGCTCAATTGGATGAAAGCAGTTGCAGGATGGATTCTAAGCATCATCTTGCAACTGCTTTTATTTTGTTAGATGGATTGTTTTATATCACTTAAATATCAAATTTCGCTGGTATAATGCCGATACATAATCAAAGGGCGTTTAGAAGTGAAACGCACTAAAGGCGCATTTTGATTAGTAAACGGTATTAAATCACTCAGGTCTCAAAATGTTTTTATATTTGTACTCTTTTGATAAGCTCATGTATTATGATTGATTTTACACAAACGACAATAGAAAATCTGGTGGTTCATCACATCGGATGCCGGGGAGAAGGCGAGGAAGCACGTTATTCAAAAGATGTTTTGAGGCTGCAATCCGAAGAAGAGATGGTGGATGTGTTGAAACAATACTTCTTCAAGCCATTTAAAACCGAGGCTTACTTTAATTTTCATAATGAAGAAGGGCTGGAACAAAATCTGGTGTATAACTTGCTGGTTGACGTTTTTGAGAATGCCACATCCTTTTACGATAACAGTATAAAAATTGCCAACCATCTGTATGAACAATCCAATCATCCTAAAATTCGCGGTGGTGAATTTTACATGGTTTTGTTTCGTAATTGTGTGGTAGATGGAGAGGTTGCCGATGCTATAGGGATTTTTAAATCAGAGAATAAAGATACATTTTTGAAAGTGTATCTGCGTGATCAAAATTTTGAACTGGGTGCACAAGAGGGAATTAATATTAAAAAACTGGATAAAGGTTGTTTAATTTTTAATACTGAAAAGGAGATTGGGTTTAAAATTTGTTCAGTCGATAACATTAATAAAGGCAATGAGGCTCAGTTTTGGCAAAGTGATTTTCTGGGGTTAAAACCGCGTGAAGACAATTATTATTTTACCAATAATTATCTTCAGATGTGTAAAGGTTTTGTGGGAGAGGTATTCAATGATGAAAATGAAGTGCCTAAACCTGATCAAATAGACCTGCTTAATCGCTCCATGGATTTTTTTAATAAGAATGCTGCTTTTAGTGAGAAAGAGTTTGAAAAAGAAGTGATTCGTCAACCTGAGGTGATTGATGCTTTTCAGGATTACAAAGGTTTCTTTGAATCGGAGAAGAACATGCCGATACACGATTCATTCGATATTTCGAATGATGCCGTTAAAGGGGAGAAGAAGAATTTTAAGTCAGTATTAAAACTGGATAAGAATTTCCATGTGTATGTGCATGGCAAACGTCAATATCTGGAGAAGGGATTTGATAGCCAACGCGGATTGAATTTTTATAAATTGTATTATGAGCTCGAGCATTAATGAGTTAATAGTTCAAGTGTGACAGGCAATTTGTTCCTGTTATTTTTTTTTTAAGGAGTGATTTTTTATGGCTATATCACAATTGGTGGTTAATGCTTTTACAAAACACTAACATCCAACCCCATTCAGGGTTGTGACGAAATATGATTTTACCCCCTGGGTTTCACCC
>JAEINY010000446.1 GCA_016342595.1 Marinilabiliaceae bacterium | reverse complement strand
GCTCAGGTCTTTAATTACTTTCCCCAAGTTATCTCATATTTTGTTAGCATGTCAAGGCTTGAGCACTCTGTGTTACAAAAAAAGAAATCATGAAAAACCTACTATATCAAAACCTAAAATGCAAGTTCAACATCGACAATTTCGATCAGATCCTGGATAAGATAGATAACCTTTCTGAGCAATTCTTCGAGCAAAAACTATTCATCGACAAACAATCCTACCTGTGCGAAATCATCGATCTGCACGACAGGATACAGTTCGTATACCGCCATTTATCCGGCCAGGAATACAGCTACACATTCGACCCGCCCTACAATACCTACACCGATGCCGAATGCCTCCTGCAATACTATGCCAACATCATCACCTTCATCAAACATATGGCATTCTTCTTTCAACCAATCAACTACCCCAACACCATCCACGCCAAATATTCGCTCAATTAAAACTAACGTCATGCTCTACAAAAAGCACCTTCTATCGCAAAGAGCACAAAAAATTTTCACAAAGAACCGCTAAGGTTAAATATTTATTTTTTTTTGCGCCCCTTTGTGTTTTCCTCTGCGGCCCTTTGCGTTACATTTTTTCTCGACGTAACAATTAATCATTAATCCCTAATCATTAAAACATGCACTACCAAATAAAAAACAACACCATCATCTACAACTTCCCAAAGTCCTTATCCTTCATCACAAAAAAAGGAAAAGCCATCTACGGACCCACCTTCAAACTATACAATGAAGACATGTCCATCATCCGAAAGCTCTTCGCCTACATCATTGGTGATCATCCAACCACTATCTCCCTAGACCTGGATCCCAGAAAAGGCCTCATGCTTTGCGGTCCCATCGGCTGTGGCAAAACCTCACTCATGAAACTGATGCAACTCCTACTCCCCATTGAACACCGTTTCCAGGTAAAAGCCTGCCGTGACATCAGCTTCGAATTCCAAAAGGACGGCTTCGATGTGATTCACCGCTACAGCAAACGCAGCTTCACCATCATTCCCGGACGCAAAACACCCAAACCAATCTGTTTCGACGACCTGGGAGCCGAACAAAGCCTCAAACACTTTGGCAGCGAATGCAACGTGATTGCAGAAATCCTGCTCAGCCGATACGACCTCTTCATCTCCGATAACCTAATCACACACATCACCACCAACCTGGATGTAGATCAAATCGAGGAATTATATGGACAACGCGTAAGGAGCCGACTAAGAGAAATGGTTAACTTGATTGATTGGCCGGATGATACACCTGACAAACGACAGTGATTTTTCCCAGTAATGACTAGATTCGTTCCTAAACACACGACATGTCCAAATGAATACACACAAATCCTATCATACTTCCCTAAAACTATTGGCTAAAAAAGGCAGCTTGCCTCAAACTTATTCCACCCAAATAGACCGCACCACCATCTGGCGATGGAAACAGGAACCCGAAGATAAATACACCGGCATCGAATTATCAGATGTTGAAATACTGGAAGATTTTATATCCAGAAAGGAGGCGCAAACAATCATGAAATCATACCTGAAATTAGCCTTGACTTTGGGGTTAATATTCTCTTCTTCCAAAGCAGTGCACAAAAGTATTAAAATCAACAAAGAACGATTCGTAAAGACAATTATCCACCATAAAAAACACATCAACACGACCTTAGTATTGCGCTTACTAAAAATCCCCACCTCGGTATTTCACTACTGGAAAAACAAAGTACTCTATAAATGTGAAAGCTCACCAATAAAACTCTGCAAACTAAAATACCCACACCAACTGACCACCAATGAAGTAACTACCCTCAAAGAACTGGCTCTATCCGATCAATTCAAATACTGGCCCACCTGTTCACTGGCCTGGTATGCCAAAAGGGAAAACCGCTTACACATTTCACTATCTACCTGGTATAAATACATCCGCAAATTAGGTATAAAACGACCTCGCCCTCCTAAAAAGAAACGCTACCCCAAAGGCATCACCGCTGCTGCTCCCAACCAAATATGGCATGCCGATATCACCGTAGTAAAAAGCCTGGATGGACTTAAAAACTACGTATACCTACTCATGGATAATTACTCCAAATATATCATTAATTGGCGGGTAGAGCCTGTGGTATCCGGTAAAATCAGAGTGCAAACCATTAGGGACGGGTACCAGAATTTTTCTGCACAAACCAAAGATGTACAATTGGTGATTGATGGTGGACCGGAAAATAATAACAAAGAAATGGATAATTATACCTCCTCTGATGGAATCAACATTCAAAAATTAGTTGGGATGAAGGATATTCCCCAATCCAACTCACTCATTGAAGCCCAAAATAAATTACTGAAATACCAATACCTCTTTAAGCACCAGTACGAGAACATTAACCAATTGCGAAATTTATTGGATTGGGTGATTGAAGATTATAACAACATAAGACCACACCACGCTTTAAAAGGATTAACGCCCTTTGAAGCCTACACCGGTAAAATACAGAATGAACAAGAACTGAGAATGAAAATGAAACAAGCCAGACAAAATAGAGTAGCCCAAAACACGAAAATATCATGCGGAATATGCTGATTATAGCAACTGAAATCTAAAGAGCATTTCTATTTGAAATATACTCTTGTAATAAAGAGTCTAGTCTAAAAAGGTTTTTGCAATATTTATGTACACAATATGACATGTGTTAATTATAAATTACGAA
>JAEINY010000445.1 GCA_016342595.1 Marinilabiliaceae bacterium | reverse complement strand
AAGTACGACGATAACAAAGAGGTGATTGGTCAGGATACATTGATCTCTCCCATAGCCAATCCCTGGTTGGGGCGCAATGCGCGTAATACTTATAACCACCTGAAAGAAGGAACCGTTGAATATCAACGCACAGTAGCTGTATCGTGGTGTTCTTATTCACACATCATTCAATTACGTGATTGGTTACCAGATGAAATTGGAGGTATTGCCTGGTTCTCGTTCGATAATCCGGGACAAAGTCCGCGTATTCCAATCTATTCCGGAACAACTACATTACCTGAAAGCTTCAACTTCTGCGGTCAGAAACGTTACCGTGAAGATGCTGCCATCTGGAGTTATCGCAAAGCCAATAAACTGGCGACTGTGGCGTGGCAGACAACCAAAGAAGAGTTATTGGAAGAAGTAGCCTATTTTGAAGAGAAGGCCACCATTGAAAATAAGTTCCTGGAAGAGCGCACCGAAGCCTTGTTGAAGGAAGGGAAAAAAGAAGAGGCTCAAAAACTATTGAATCAATATACCCGCGACTTCACCGGCGCTACGATGTTACGCTGGAAAGAACTGGAAGAGAAATACTGGGGGAAGTTTGGCCTGGGATTTTAATTAGTCAGTAGTTTTCTGTCAGTGGTCAGTGGAACTCACAACTGACTACTGACCAACAACTATTGAATAAAAAGCACCGCTTAAAATAACAGGCGGTGCTTTTTTTATGGTTCAACCGATACTACTTCTTACTACAGGTAATATATAACCATTGCTCATCCGTACGCATTTCGTGGGTACAACCTAAGTATTCAGCAATTGGCGCCATCAATGCATCCATAAAATCCAGATATTCCTGGTAAGTCACATTAAAAACGGGCTGATTCTTTTCAAGATATCCAGCCATCTTCCTGCACTTCAGTTCTACTTTATCAGCAGACTGACTAATGATCTGCATTTCCGGTTCCATCGAGAAACAAGACAAATTCCACAACAGTCCATTAACAAAACCATTAAATCCTTTCTCCTTCTTCCAGGAGGTTTTAAATTGCCCACCCACAAAATGCCCAAATTCACGGGCTGTTTTTCCTTCCGCTTTGGCAAAACTGATAGAAACAATCGCCATATAATCCCATTGCCCGATCATATTACCGAGCTTCTGTTCAATAAATGGCTTGTGAACCTTAAAAGGTTCCTGCGCTGTGATGCCCACTGCAATCAACAACGCTAGTCCGCTGAATAGTATTTTTTTCATGGTAAAATAGTTTGTACTAATTATACTCCCTAAAAACAACTTTGTCAAGGGACTTGAGCATTAACTATTTTAAAATGATGGATATAGTCAACAACAATGAAATGAATGTCACTGCAATGAATAAGTACTACCCTCTAAATTGGGTAGACAATATGGACAATTAAAATGCTTAGCAATACTTGGAGATACGATCCAGCTCTGCCGCATTCAGAATGCGCAGATTATTATTCCCCGTATCAATCAACTGATTTTGCCGAAACTCAGTCATTAAACGACTCACCGATTCTTTGGTGGTGCCAATCCATACCGACATATCATGACGGCTTAGCTTAACCGGCACCTCATCGCCATGTTCCAGGTTGAAGAGTTGCTGCAATTTCACCAATAATCCTGCTAATCGTCCACGCACATTGATTTGCGACAATTCAATCATCGCATTTTGTGCTTCCTTTAATTCGAAGCACGAAAGCTTTAAAACAGCAATAGCTAACTCGCGATCATTCTCTATGGCATTTTTTAAAGCAGACGCTGAAACGGGACACAAAACACATGACGTTAAACTTTTACATGCTGTAGCCTCCGCCTCATTGGCAACAATGGAATGATAACCAATCAAATCACCCTCTTTGGCCAGTCGAACAATGTATTGCTTACCATTGGAAGCCGTGCGATAGATTTTCAGAATACCTTCCACCACCAAATAGGCCATATCCATAAAAGTATCCTGTGGGTAAACTTCAGCCCCCTGCTTATACTTAATACCTTCACAAGGTGCCTTCAGTTCAATCATGCTATTATCGGTCAGCATTTGATAAAAACCAGGTGATCCCATACTACGCGCTTTTTCTATAACCAATTACTTACATCAATCAACACAAAGATAAAGCTTCCGCTTAAAATCAAACTATTTTTTTGAGGTGACATTGCGCACTCCTCATGAAAGAAAGCTTCCAATAGTATTGAACAACAATTCAAGTGCTCTTGAAAGACCAAACCAGATCCGGTAAACGAAACTTACTTGACAAACAATGAGTCAGGGTGCGTTATCAATGGAATAATTACACTGGAAATTCGATATTTCGTAAAAACCACTTAAAAATTCCACCAGCGGCCTCTGTTGACTCTATAACCATACACCAAAACTATCTGGAAGGAGTTCTAAGTGCTTGGGTAATGGAATAATTGAATTAAACATTCGATAAAACATGCACTCTTCCTTTAAAAAGTATCTGCAAACACTCCTTTCTCAAAAAAAAGCATCACCAGTGCTTGGCAAATTAGACTTCATGCTATGGAGAAGTTAGTAATGAATCATATCATTCATCTTTCACCTTTAGCAAGTATTGACATTGTATATATGAAGTCGAAAAAACTTCTTAATATCGTTCCAATGTATATAGTATCACTTTAGATTATTTCAACTAAGGAATTGTATCGGCATAAGCTGACTGGATCTGTGTGTACCTTTTAAAAATGTTACA
>JAEINY010000028.1 GCA_016342595.1 Marinilabiliaceae bacterium | reverse complement strand
GGTTACATCTTTATGGTGGGACATCAATTAAAAAGGGCAATTTTCAACGGAATTTAGCAATAGGACAAATTAATTAGGACAATTATTAAGGAGGAGCAATATTCATTGCTCCTCCTTTGCTTTTATTTGTGTTTTAATGACCAGGCATATATTAAAGGGACTTGTGAAGGGCAATGCCTTTGAGGTGCTTTATGATGGGTATTTGGTTTTAATTTGAAAATATATCTTTCCTCAAACAATCAAAAGTGTTAAGGTTTTTTCTAATTTAGTAGCCATATCGGGGGATGTAATATGCAGAAATTAGGAAAAAAACAACTTTCTGAAGTAAGTGCTGATATTCCAAAAGCATTTGAACAGCTGTTTTTTAAGTATCATGGCCGCTTGGTGTTGTATGCCAACAAATACCTACAGGATATGGATCTGTCGCGCGATGTGGTCCAGGAAGCTTTTTATAGCCTGTGGCAAAAGTCCGATACCTTTTCTTTTGAGGATGCTCCCAAATCCTACCTTTTTCAAACGGTCAAAAATAAATCATTAAACTGGTTGCGTTATAATGGCCATAGAAGTAATGAAAATATTGATCCGGATACCCAATTAAATCTTATTGAGAGTAACTATTTATCAAATTCAGATAATCCCTTCTCCAGTTTGCTGGAAGCCGAGCTTGAAGATAAAATGAAAGAGGTGATTGAGGCCTTACCCGAAAAATGCCGGGAAATCTTTTTAATGAGTCGTTATGAAGATCTGAAGAACCGCGAGATTGCTGAGAAATTGCAGATTTCAGTGAAAATGGTTGAAAAACAGATTGGTAAAGCGCTTCGTGTCTTGCGTGAAGAGTTAGCTGAATACATGGTTTTAGTCATTGCCTTATTGTTAGCTATATAATTTTTTTCTACTTGATTTATGTTTTTTTTCAGGTGTTTATTCTGAAATGTTTAAAATTGTAAAAAAAAATTAATAAATTAGGGTAGGGTAAATCAAGCTTCGAGTGTTTAAGCTTATGAAGAGATACTTTACCATGGAACAAAAAGAGGCAAAAGAGTTTATAATCGGCTACCTGGATGGTAACATTTCCGATGAGGAGAAAAGCCATTTGACGCACTGGATTAAATCCAGTGAGACGAATGCCGCATTTTATGCCGAAGTAAAAGATACCTGGGAAGCCACCATTGTCAATGCAAATAAAGTGGCAGGCTCTGACAAGGAGTGGCAACGATTCAAATCACGTATTCAAAACGGACAAAAGCAGGTTATTCATTACAGTCAACGAATGTTACGAACCTGGCAATCGGTAGCCGCTCTTTTGGTGTTGTTGTTATCAATTACCGGCTGGTTTCTTTTTCAAAACATCCAGCATAGTAAGGTGTTGGCAGCCGGAGTGATAAAGACAGTGGTGCCCATTGGAGAAAAGAGCCAGGTGATATTACCCGATGGTACGGTAGTGTGGATCAACTCAGGTTCTGAATTGACCTATCCCAATGCATTTGGTCTTTATGCACGTGAAGTGCTCTTGAAAGGAGAAGCTTATTTTGAGGTCACTAAAAACGCTGAATCACCCTTCAGAGTTATGACAAAAGATTGTCAGGTAAAAGTGTTAGGAACGCGGTTTAATGTAAAATCATACGATGAAAATTCCTTTACAGAAACAGCACTGGCCGAAGGAAGTGTAGCACTTACCTCTAACAAAGGACAGAGTGTAGTGATGGAGCCCGGGCAAGTTGTAGTTACCAATTCAGATGGTTCGATTTCTTTTAAAACACTCAATGTTGAGAATTTGATTTGTTGGAAAGATCATATCCTTCGGTTTGATAATGCCCCACTGGCTGATGTGGTTTCTCAACTGGAACGGTGGTATGGTGTCAATATCGAAATACATCAAAAGGATCAAATAGAAGATCGTCGATTCACGTTTACGATTAAAACTGAGACACTAGGTGAAATCCTAAAGATTTTTCAGCTTGTGAATCCGATCACATATAATATTACAGGAGATACTGTCTCCATTACTTTTGTAAACAATTAAAACATTGAATATGTAAAAAATAAGCGTAAAAGAAACAGGAGTATGCGCGAACATACTCCCGAAAAATTTTAAACATCCAATTGGCGTTGGATATTTTTAACCTTCAATACAAAATTATGAAAAAAAATGCAGAAAACTTCTGTATAAGAAGTTATAATGCTTCTTATCGGCAAACACTAAGGATTATGAAACTATTCTTTCTGTTTGTGTTAGTGGGTACCTTGCAGTTATCCGCAAGGGTGTATTCGCAAAACACAAAAATCAATCTTAACCTGAAAAATACCGCTTTAAAGCAGGTATTACAAGAGATCGAAAAGCAATCGGATGTCACTTTTATTTATAGTGATTCTAATATTGATGTGAACAGAGCTGTTTCGGTCGAAGCAAATGATCAAGAGTTGGGCGATGTCCTTCAAGAGATGTTTGCCGGAAAAGAGGTCAAATACTCCATGATTGATAAACATGTGGTGTTGTCAGCGGTGAATAGATCTATGAATGTTACTTCTCAGTAGCAAAAAATTACCATTAAGGGTAAAGTGAATGATGCCCAGGGTGAGCCTTTGCCAGGTGTAAATATCTTTCCGAAAAAAGAACCAACTCGTGGAGTTATTTCCGGGATAGATGGTAGTTTTTCCATTACGGTGGATTCACCCGATGACTTACTGGTTTTTTCCTTTATTGGATTTGATACGCAGGAGGTAAATGTGGCCGGAAGAACAGAGATTAATATTACTTTGGTAGAAGAGGTCACCGGTTTAGACGAAGTAGTAGTAACAGCTTTAGGTATCAAGCGGGAAGTGAAGAAACTGGGGTATGCCATGACCGAAGTGGCAGGAGACGAAATTGCAGCTGTAAATACTGTTAATCCTGTAACAGCACTTCAGGGAAAATCTGCCGGAGTAAGTATCGGACAATCGGATGGTGGATTATTTGGTAATTCAAAAATTCAAATTAGGGGTGTGTCTTCTCTAAACTCAGATAACAATCAACCAATATTTGTGATTGATGGTGTTATTCTAGATAATCCTGTTTCTACTGCAAGTGCGGATTGGAGTGCAAACCCTAACGACTACGGTAGCCAACTGAAAAACTTAAATCCGGATGATTATGAGTCGGTTTCCATACTGAAAGGGGCTGCAGCCACCGCCCTTTATGGCTCCAGAGGTATTAATGGTGCCATTGTGATCAAAACGAAAGATGGAAAGGCCCAAAAGGGATTGGGTGTTAAAGTGACTCAGTCCTTTGGTATTGATCATATATATGATCAGCCAGCCATTCAATATGAATTTGGCCCGGGTGATATACCGCCATGGAGCAATCCTAACGGAGCCGCAGATGATAAGTGGGATTATACCAATATGCTGGAAAATGCAGATGGCATGCCAACTTATATTGGTGCTTATTCATGGCTTTATGGGCCAAAATATGATGGGCGTGATATTGAGGATTATGATGGCTCAATTGTGAAGTATTTACCCAAAAAAGATCATATGAAGGATATTTATGAGCAAGGGTGGAATAGTAATACTTCTGTTGCCTTGACAGGTGGAAACGATAAAGGGAGTTTTTACCTTTCTAATTCATATAATTACCGTAAAGGAAATTTGCCGGCTAATGAATTTTCGAGATATTCTTTTTTGCTTAATGCATCCTATAATATAAATGAATGGTTAAGTGCTGATGCTTCTGTCTCTTTTACGACTTCAACTCCTAAAAATCCTCGAAACGATTTAGGTGATCGGTTTATATATGGTACTTTCCAACCCTGGTATGATGCAGATAAGTGGCAGCGCAGAGAAGTGTACCAGGCTCCTCATGGAGGTAAACCCCAATCAGGTGATGAGTACGAACATGTGCCAGGTAATGACATCTGGTTTGCCTATAATCTTAACGATCAGCAGAGGAAAGAGTATGTGACGCGTCCTATTGTTAGATTAAAAGCTGATCTGACAGATTGGATGTCTGTGACGGCCGAAGGTAATATGAATGTCTATACAATAAATTATGAGAACAAAGAGCTTGGTCAGGGTTATGCCATGGACGGAGGGAAATATGAGGTAAGACATGATGATGATGTAAGCAGAACCGGGAAACTTTCATTTAATTTAAATCGGAAACTGACTGATGATATTTCTTCCAATTTAGTCGTTGGTGGTGAAATTTGGGATCAACGAAAATCATGGACTAAATCATGGACTGACGGTGGATTAATTGTTCCTGGAAAATTCTTTTTGGATAATTCAAAGAAAACGAAGAAAGGTGATGGTAAAATAACTGGAACCAAGCAAATTAATTCGTTATATTTTATGGCCAACTTCGATTGGAAAAATCAGCTGTTCTTAGATATTACGGGTCGTAATGACTGGTCTTCATCTCTTGTTTATACCGATGGTACAGGTAATTACTCTTATTTCTACCCATCCGTAAGTACGTCTTGGTTATTCAGTGAAACATTTGATATGCCTTCATGGATGTCCTTCGGTAAGGCTCGTCTATCCTGGGCAAAAGTAGGTAATGATACAAGCCCGTATGCAATTAACAAAGGCTATGCGGTGGGAAATCATGAGTTGTCCAACGGAAATGCATATACTAATGCTAAATCTACCACATTGGTTGATACTGATCTCAAACCAGAAATGAAAAGCTCATTTGAGGTTGGTTTCGATGTTCGCATGTTTAATAACCGCTTAGGGGTGGATTTTGCCTGGTATGATGAAACGATTAAGAACCAGATTGGTGAGATTCCGATTCCTGCTGAGACTGGATACAAAAGAATGTTTACTAATATTGGTACGATGACCAATAAAGGACTTGAATTATCATTAACAGGTACACCTATTAGGACCAGGGATTTTGAATGGACAACCACATTTAATTATTGGAATAATACGACCATGATTTCTGATTTGAGGCCTGAAGTTGGGGAGTGGAAAAATCTTGGTGGAAGTATTACATATGGTAACTTTAGAGTTGGCTCTGTGGCTTTTGAAGATGGCGAATACGGGGTGATTATGAGTGATACTAAGCCAATGGAATGGAATAATGAGGATGATGCCAATGATCCACGAAATGGTATGAAAGTGTTGAGTTGGTACGATTCATACAGAGGTGCAAATTATACACGTAGTGGTGAAGTGGAGGAAATTGGTAAAGTTCAACCCGATTTTGAAGGATCATGGGATAACTCATTCACATGGAAAGGTATAAACCTTTCTGTACTGCTTGATGCACGTTTTGGTGGACATATAGCCTCTTTCTCCAGCAAGTATGGTTCTTCCTGGGGAATATTGGAAGAGTCTCTGTATGGAAGGAGTCCTGAGCATGGAGGAGTTACCTGGACCTCTAATTATGAAGATTCTAAGGGGAATACATATTCTGATGGAGTTATCCCAGAAGGTGTATTTAAAGACGGCCAGATGGTAACCGGACCGGATGGCAACCAGCATGACGTTGGTGGTATGACATTTGAGGAAGCACATGCAGCAGGTTATGTAGAGCCTGTACACGCCGGTTGGTGGAATTGGAGAAACAGTTCCTGGGGCGGTGGTGTTATAAATGACAGTTGGTTTTCAGAAGTCAAATATATTTCCATACGTAATGTGTCTTTAGGATATAATTTGCCTAAGTCATTTGCTCAAAAAATAAAAGCTCAAAATGTGTATGTGGCCGTTAATGGCAGGAATCTTGGGTATTTGTATAATTCCTTGCCAAATAACTTAAATCCGGAAAGTTTCCGTGGAACATCCAGTTCTGACTCATTCCGTGAGCGTTCTTTTAGCCCATATACGGCATATTATACATTTACTTTGAGTGTTGATTTTTAAAATTCAAAAACAGTAGATATGAAACGAATAAACTTAATAATATTTGCTTTGATCTTTATGATGACGGCGAGTTGCGACAAAGATAAATTTGCCGAGCTAAACTCAGATCCATCTACCATTGCAGATCCAGATCTGAGATTCTTAATGACCAAAGCTATAGAACAAATGTATGCGAATGATTATACAAATTGGTTCTGGAGTAATTTCACATACATCTATCCCTGGACACAGGTAACCACTGTGCAAGGTGGTAATGGTGGTAACTTTACGGAAATGGGAGATGGCGGTAATCAGTTTGCAGGGGTGTATGAAGGAATATTTCCTCAAACCATGGATGTGCGGGATCGAATAAGTAGAATGAGTGATGAAGAGAAGGCTAGATATCAAGCTATGAGGGCTATGACATTTGCGATTCAAATTCAGCCAGCTATGGTAAATACCGATCAAACTGGTTCTTTAGTTTATACAGAAGCAGGTTTAGCACCTTATACTAATCCCCCATTGTTAACGCCTGTTTTGGACAATCAGGAGAAATTATTTGCCAAATGGATAGAAGAGTTGGATAATGCCATTGCCGTCTTGCATTCTTCAACAGAGCAAATTAAAATGGGTGATCAAGACTTGATTTATGGAGGTGATTATGGTAGGTGGGCTAAGTTTTGTAACTTATTGAAATTAAAAATTGCTGCCCGTTTGATTAATAAAAACCAAACAATGGCTTTTTCTATTGCGGAGTCTGTTGCTAATTCTCCAGCGGGTTATATGAACTCTACCGATGATGATTTTATTTATAATCGGGGTTCATTATATCATGGTACAGGAAATGGTATGTGGATAGGGTATGCATCAAAAAACCTGGTCGATTTTATGAAAGGGAATTTGGATCCACGATTACGATTTGTTTTCAAAAAGAATAATCTTAATGCTGAAGTTGTTCAGGCTTTCATTGATGCCGGTACCGAATTACCTCCCTATGTGAAGGATGATGTTAACCTAGACGTGGATGGTAACTTTGATAGCTGGAAGGCACCGGGAGAACCTTGGGTACGTTACCATGGGGCTCCTTTATCTCCGGATGCAACCAACGATCCTGGTAATGATATCTATTTTAATCAGGGAACTTTGTATAGAGTGAAAATTGGAGATGTTGAAAAATCATATACTGCAACTTCATTGTTTTCTGAAAAATTAGTACGTACTACTTATGATTATACTTATCCGACGAAGCCAGGTGGTAGGAATATGACATTCAATGATGATGTGGCTCCTCTGAATATTGTTTTAGGAAGTGCAGCAGAAACCAATTTATACTTAGCAGAATTTAGTCTGTTAGGTGCTAATTTACCTTTGGCTGCCAAGGAGTATTTTGATAAAGGCGTTGAGTTGTCTGTTCAAAGGATGGATAAGCTCGCTGGAAATAATGAGTTGCCATATTATGAAGGCGATCCTGTATATCTCGATGAAGCAGAACAAGAAGCCGGAGCTACGATGTTAAGAGATGGAGAAATTGCTGCTTTATTACAACAAGATGCTTATGATCTAACGAGTGGTGATGCTCTGGAAAAAGTTTATATCCAGCAGTATATTAATTTCATGACGACGCCTGGTGACATTTGGTCTTTGGTACGTCGTTCTGGTATTCCAAAGAAAGGAAGTGCATACTTGGCATGGGAACCATTTCTAGCCTCAGGAACTGAATTGGCTGTACCTCGTCGTTTTACAGTTGGAACGCCTACGGAGGATGATATCAACTATCAAAATAAGATGGATGCTGTAAATGATCAAGGATTCACTACAGGAACTCCTGATCCTGTTATTCTTAATTCTGAAAGATTATGGTTTGATAAGGAAAATCCTAATTATGGTGCAGGACCAAAATAATAATGTACTGTTTTAAATAAAAAAAGGGAGCTGTTTGCTCCCTTTTTTTATATATAGGCTGGTCGTTATGTATTGTCTTTTTTCAGGGTTACCATAATCACTCCATGCATACCTCGTGAACCAAACCTTGATGTGGCAGCCGCCTCTTTTAACACTTCAATAGATTTCACACTTTGGGGGTCAATGTTTTTGAAGTAATTAAAATTAACAACGAAACCATCCACTACAAAAAGGGGTGTTTCAGGACCTTGTAAAGTATTTCTCCCCCTGATATTCACACTCTCTCCACTTACCTGAACACCTGTTACTCTTGATTGCAACATTTCAAAAATATTGCTAAAGAATTCCTGTTTGTAATTTTCATCAGTTAAGTGCTTAATGCCATAACTCAATTGGTATTCTTTAACATGGCCATGGTCTGTCGCCAATTGTTTGTTTTTTTCTCCCCCTTTAAAAACCAGATTCACAAAGAGTGTATCCGAAAGACCCTTTGTGTTTACGGACTGTTTGAAGAACCCATTAGCTGTAATAGTTATTTTATCTTTTTCTCTACAGGATACTTCAAATATTCCTATTGAGTCCGATTTTATGGTTTCTTTGGTGCTTTTCACTGATATATCGGCTTTGTAGACGGGGTATTGGTTATATGCCGTTATTTTTCCAATCACCTTTTTTGTTTGTGACAAGGACGGCATGGCCAGTGAGCCACAGGTTAGTATAAATAAAGTAGGTTTTATCATTTTCATGATATTTTATTTTTAAAGGTTTGTAATATTAGTTGTTGTATTCAAAATTTTTGCATCTAAACTGGAAGTAGGTATTTCTGGCTAAACCGATTATAAATATAGAATTATTTGGTGCAATTACAGTAGTTTTATTTAATTTGGATTTTTGTGGAATCATCCGCAGTCCATCTTTAGATCAAATTTATTATTTGTGAAATTGGTTTCAATATATGCTATTCAGTAATAAAAATATACCTGCCAAGGTGAAAAGATGATTCTAATAATAAAAAAAGGCAGCTCCCTCGAACTGCCTTTCTAAATATTAAGCTAAAGGTATTATACCAATTAAATATCAAATGCGATAGCTATCGCATGCGCTGGTATAATGCCGATACATAATCAAAGGGCGTTTAGAAGTGAAACGCACTAAAGGCGCATTTTGATTAGTAAACGGTATTAAATCCCACTAAAATCAATTTCTTTGAACAACATGGACGGGCATTTCATGGACGAATAGGCATACGGATCATTGCCTACTTCGGCCAATTGTTGCCAAAACTCTTTGGCATTGCCGGAGATATTCATCTCATTCACCGGTTTCACAATTTTACCATTTTCAATGAGGAATCCGGATACGCCGAATGAGAAATCACCGGTTGTACCATTGGAGTTACCACCGTTAAAAGAAGTCACTAAAATACCATTTTTAATATCCTGAGTCATCGCTTCTTTATCACGTTTTCCGAGTTCAAAAAGTACATTGGATGGATAGCCGCCATTGGGAGTCATGCCAAGTTTCTTACCGTAGTAATGATCCACATAGTATTGTTTGAGCACGCCTTTTTCAATCATAACCCGCTTCTTCGCGGCCAATCCCTCATTGTTGTAATGACGCGAACCGAAGCCCTTAGGAATAGTTGGGTCATCGATTACTGTTAATAGTGGGGATGCAATGGATTGATCAAGCATTCCTTCCAGGTAAGAGCTCTTTTGTTGTAAAGCTCGTGCCGACATGGGACCCACAAACATATAGAGTAAGCGTGCAACCGTGCGATTTTCAACCAGCATATCGTATTTCCCCGATTTGATTTTGGTTTGCCCAATGCGTTGAAGAGCGTAGTTGGCCGCTTTGGTACTTAATTCTTCAGGTGTGGGCATTTCGGCAAAATGACGCGCTCCACCCCAGTGGTAGCCTTCCGGGCGGGCATCTCCATCTTTTACGGTGACTTCAGCCCCGGCCCAAAAAGAGGTTGATACCCGTTCACCAATGAAACCGTTACTATGGACGCGTACGCTTTCCGAGTAATCATCACTATAGCCACCGGTGGCTGAAATAATTTTATCACTCTGTTTCCGGGCCAGTCGTTCAATTTCCATGGCTATCTCCAGGCGTTTTTCAGGATCTATTTTAAGGTATGTCTCATCTTTTAATTGCAGGTCACTGTAATCGCCCGATGGGTATAAGGAAGGATCTGGTAATGTCCTGAATTCATCAGCTGTCAGGTACTTTGTCGATTCTACTGCCTCTGTAATGAATTTCTCCAGTTCTTTCTTCTTCAAGTTGTTGGTGGAATGGCCTGAATATTTGTTATCGCGGTATATTTGAAGATATAAACCATTTTGGGTGGATTCTTTTATTTTATCCACTTTCTGTTCACGTACCTCTATTTCTACTGACCGGGAATTGGAAATGGATGCTGCCACTTCTGTGGCTCCTTGTTTTTGAGCATAATCAACGGCCCATTTGGCCAGCTCTTTACGTTCTTTATTAGTCATTTTTTAATTTTTTTCGGGTTAACAATGGTTAGGCGTTGACGCCTCCAACAGTAATTTTAGATACTTTCACAGTTGGTAAACCTTGCGATACCGGCACGCCTTGTCCGTTTTTACCACAGGTCCAGCCACCTTCGGCCATTTTCAGATCATCACCTACCATTTCGATGTCCTTTAATACCTGAGGGCCATTTCCAATGATATTAATGTCTTTAATAGGACGTGTTAGCTTACCATCTTCAATGAGGTAACCCGATTTCACATAGAATGTAAAGTCACCGGCACCAATCATCACCTGTCCATTGGTGAATGTATCGGCATAAATACCGTATTTAACCGTTTCGATGATTTCATCTTTTTTATGAGGCCCGGGCAGCATGTAAGTATTGCGCATCCGGGGTAGTGGAATGTGGCGGAAGGATTCACGACGTCCGTTACCAGTCGGTTTCACACCATAATGTTTCGCACTGATACGATCGTGAAGATAGGAGTTCATCGTTCCGTTTTCCACCAGATAGGTACATTCTGATGCATTACCTTCATCATCTACATTAATAGAGCCGCGAATATTCGCATTGGTTCCATCATCCACAATGGTCACGAAATCATTGGCTACTTTTTTGCCAATTTTATCACTAAAGATGGATGTACCTTTGCGGTTAAAATCAGCTTCCATTCCGTGTCCAATCGCTTCGTGCAGTAAAATACCGGAACTACCGGCTGCTAAAACAACAGGTAACTCACCTGCTTTGGGTTTAACGGCATCAAACAGATCAACGGTACGTTTTACGGCCTCATTGGCCAGACGATCGATGGCTTCGTGTGAAAAGAATTCAATGCCATTACGTCCCGACAGATTAAAGCCATTTTGCTCTTTCTGTCCGTTTTGCTCTGCCGTACAGCTTACACCGATTTGCCCCATCGGCAGATAATCATAGGTCATCGTACCTTCGGAGTTGGCAAATAAGACGTATGAGGTTTCATCTGAGAAGGACACATTTGATTTGATGATTCGATTATCCTGTGCAAATACTTTTTCGTTGATTTTCTGCAGATAAGGAATCTTTTCATTGATCGAAACGTCTTCCCAGGGTGTTTTAATGGTGTAATAATTCGGAAGCTTGGGCGATTCAAATGCGACAGGGGCTACTTTGGCACTGCTGGTCGCAATGTTTGCCGCGGTACGTGCGGCTGATTTCATGGCTTCAATGGTGATTTCTTCACTGAAAGAATAACCGGTTTGATCACCTTTCAAGACGCGGATGCCCACCCCAAAACTCACATCAGAATAGGCGCGGTTGACCGCATTGTCTTCCAATCCAATGTAATTTCCAATGACATGCTGGAAATAGACATCACAGTAATCGCCTCCTTTTGAAAGGCCCTGGACAATGACTTGCTGAATCATCTCCTGAGTGACCCCAAAGTGGTTGAGGTAGTCGTTAAGTGATAGGTCTGCGCCGGTTACCTGTGCCGGAGCTGAGGTGCACTGCGATAGAAACTGAGGAAGGATGGCTGCGCCAGCTGCAGTGACGGCACCTGTTTTTAAAAAGTCACGTCGATTAATACATGCTTTCATATTTGATTTTTTTAATGTCAGAAGACTGCTATTTGAAAATAAATGGGACAGTATCAAAGAGAAGCCTTCTTGATTGGGTTAAATAGATAAAAAGGTTTGTTTAAAGATATTATTCGTTTTTTTAAAAAGCAAAATATTATGCTAATAAATTATTTTTGAAATATTTCCGGAGGAGAAATTACATCAATGAGTAGTTTGCTTGTCCTTGTGTTAATTCGTGTAATCTGTCTGTGCTAAAAAAAAGACTGCTTAGTCTTCGTTACAAAATAAACTGATGATTCTGGTACTCAAGCCTTGACATGCTAACAAAAGAAGAGATAACGCTGAGAAAAGGGTAACACAGAGTTACACGAAGAAGCCACAGAGAGCCACAGAGCAAAACAACAAGTTGTTTCTAAAAACGCAAAAGACAACCATCGGCCTTGTTATTATTTCGAATCCAGTGATGAATTCCGTGTAATCTGTATCTGTGGTTAAAAAAGAGTTATATGATAGATTTACAGAGTTTTTTTTAAGCGCTGAAAGAGCAATATTGTAACAGCATAGGGTGCAGCGAAGCGGAGCCCTATGATAATAGGATGGTGCGTAAAAACCGGCGCAACCAATGAGACGATAACCGCAGTCGGCTCCGTGCGCCGGAATATGCAAAACTTCTTTAACCTATTCTTTTACACAGAAGACACCGGGTTGAATATTAAAATAAAAGGCACAGAGGATTTACAAAAACAACACACTTCTCATTAAACAAACAGGAAAAGCCTTTTTCCTTTTCTTGGCGACTCTGCGTCTTGGCGGTTGATATCTCCTGTAACCGCAAATGACTCAAGTGATCACAAATACGTTTCACCCTTTTTTAATAAACTGCAGAGACGCGAAGACGCAAAGATTCTCAGAGGGAATCAGATTGATTAAGTAAAGGTTACAAGAGTGTTATATAGTAGTTCCGCGAGGGTCAATGTCCCTATTGACGCCTGGATAATTTGATTTATAATAGATAAAAAGTTGACGCTGATTCCGATAATTATCGGGATGATGATTGATTATGATTCAGGAGGATAATCAAAAAAGATTCATCATGACAATCTTAAAAAATCATAGACATCTGCGTCAAAACACATTTGTTTTATGAAAGTCCTCAAGACTTGACATCCCAACAAAATGTTGGATAACTCAAACTAAACGCTTCCAGTTATCCCATTGGGCAGAACTCTATTTTTTTTATCCACGAATGACACTAATTAAGCGAATTAGTGTCATTCGAAAAACACCAGGCAGCTAAGCTGTTTTTAATTAGTTAAATTCGAGAAATTAGCGGATAACAAAACAGGAAACAGCGAAGCTGTTGTCTGACTCATTTGTGACCATTTGTGGTTTAAAAGGACACAGTGCCTTAGCAAAAAAAAAGAGATTAGCCTTAAAACAACCGGAGAAGTGTGATAAATTGTCGGAGAGCCCCTAAATGTTACCGGAGAACTGGTAACTATTGCCGGAGGACGAGATGATATTGCCGGAGGGATCAAAAAAAACCGCGGAGAGAGGGTCAAATCTTCCGCGGGATAGTAAAATCAAGTGTTTCGAATGCTTATTAATCTCTTTTGTAGGAATTAACGTACTTCTCTTTTCGGTCCGGATTACGCCAGAACACATATTGGCCCACTTCGCGAATTATACGCATATCTTCTATCAGTAAAGTATAAGCTTTATCACGAGCCAGTTTATTGGCGCTACTGTCATCTTTTGAGCCGTTGGTAGCCGCTAATAGTTCGGACATGCTGTGCGAGGTTGTTCGGGCACTTTCATTCAGTGAAGGATCAAAATTTATAATCGTAAGCGGTTCGGGGTTCTTTTCGCCCAATACGGCCAATTCAATTAAATCCTGAATCATATCCTTATGCCCGCCTCCTTCTCTGATGCGCATCACTTTTTTCTGCAAATCCGGGTGGTTACGATAGGCAAAACTGAAGTGGTGAAGCAGTTCATCACGCAACTCATAGGCCTTGGGCGATTGCTCCAGCCATTCTTTTTGCGGACTTTGAAGATAGTTCATATGGATTCAGGCCCGGACGCAGTGCCAAAGATGCGCTAATATCGATAAAAGAAAATTTGCAGGAGGGTAATACGGAAGTATACGATGCTGACTTAAGTAAATATTTCGATACTATCCCACACAATAAACTGATGATCGTGCTCAAAGAACGTATAACTGACCCGCGACTATTGAAGTTGATAATGAAATGGTTGAAGGTTCAGGTGTACGGGGATGGCGAGTACAAAGGGGGCAAGCAGAACAAGTTGGGGACGCCGCAGGGCGGTGTCATATCACCACTACTTGCAAATATCTACATGCACCTTATTGACAGGATTGTGAACAGCTCACAAAGCATATTTGGACAGAATGCATTTGAGACGCTGGTCAGACATTACGGACTGATTGATCCGACAAAATATGCATTGCGCTGATTTACTTGTGAATGCTTGCGATGAATTTTGCAGGAAAGCCGTATGCGGGAAAACCGCACGTACGGATTGACGAGGGGATGGGGGAGTATTTGTGCTCCCACCATTCTACTCTACTGGTTCACTTTAAACTTTTGCCAAATAATACAAGAATATCAGTAGTAAGATGTTATTCCCGACTACTCCCAAAGTTTTTCAGGGTAGATGCCATCTTTGATTAGGTTGTTTAGTTTTTCCTGTACTAATGGTTTGTCTTCTTTATATGTGACACCAAACCATTTGGCATCTGTTTTAATGACTTTGGTTGACGCAATCCCTTTTTTAATCAGGTTATCTACTACAGCATTAAAATAGAATTCAGATTTCATTTCTGTTCCTTTTTCTTTCAGAAACTCCTTAAAGCTTTCTTCCAGATAATTGAAGTAATTGGGTTTAAATGCCCAAAAGTTCATGGAAACAGGTTCCGCACCGCTTAGTTCTGTTTTGTCATCTCCTTCGTAGAAGAATACTTTCTCTCCTTCGTAACCAATCTTAGTGCGCTCCACAATGTTGACCAGGTTACTGTCTGCATCTGTTTCGCAAACACCTCTTGATACCGTTCCATGTTCCGATAAGGTATTGTTCAAGGCATAGCCAACCATAGCATATTCATGCTCAGTGGTACTTTTGGCCACAAAATCGAAGACTTGCTGATATGCACCGCGCCCGTAAAAATCATCGGCATTCACAATGGCAAAGGGTTCATTGATTACCTCTTTGGCCATTAAAATAGCATGACCCGTTCCCCAAGGCTTTTCCCGTCCCTCAGGTAAAGTAAAGCCTTCCGGCAGATCATCCAATTCCTGAAACACATATTCAGTTTTTATTTTACCGGCTAATTTGGGTTCAAATCGCTCTTTAAAAGCATCGGCAAACGATTTACGAATGACAAAGACTACTTTTTCAAAGCCCGACTGAATAGCATCATACACTGAGTAGTCAATGATGGATTCACCACCTGGTCCTAATTCATCCATCTGTTTCAAACCGCCGTAGCGACTGCCCATACCAGCAGCTAAAATAAGTAATGTAGGTTTCATGTGTTTGTTTTTTTGATTATGCTCAAAATGTTTCGAAATAAAATGAAAGGCAAAAATAATTATTTATTCTTGTGTTTTTGGTAAAAATCCTTTTTAATGCCTTCGTATAGCCAATTGGCGACTGCTTGTCGGTTATCGGCAATGATAAATCGTTGTTGGTCACGGAAGTTCTGAATATTTCCCAATTCAACAAATACTGATACTGGTGTTGTATTTCTGAGAATGTAGAGATTGCGATCGCTAACTGTTCCGGAAAAACCTCTGGTTGGCTGATGTTTGTTGTATTTATTCTCAAAGGTTTGTCGCAATACTTTGGCCAGGTGAGCGCCGCTTTTACTTTTTTGATGGTGATAAAAGAAAACATCAATCTGTTTGCGGGTACTTCGGCTGTCTAAATGAAGTATTAAACAGCGGCGGTAGGCTTCGGTATCTTTATTATAAAGTTCATTTATCTTTAAAGTACGTTGTTTTAAACGTTGTTTTTGATCCAAAGGAATGGTGGCTCCCATGCAGGTTTCATGATTATCGTACGTTAAAATACGATCATCCCGTATGCCATCATCTTCATCCTGAATCACAAGATGTACTTTAGCACCATTTTCTCTTAATTTTTTAGCTAGTCGTAAGGTGATGTCATAAGCATATTCATCTTCATGTAATTCATGTTTTCCGTAATTACCAATGGCACCGGGATCAGGACCACCATGGCCATTGACCAGGTAAAATACGGCATCCTTCATTATATCCGATTCCAGTGGGTAGTGTTCCCGTTCTTTTCCGAATAGGGGTTCGTGTAATTCAATGGCAGTAGCTGGTAAGGTGTAAGCCTGATGAGCAAGCAGCGCATTGTCTTTGCCAAATTTACCTTTGTTCAGTTCTAAAAATAGGGTTTTATGATCGGTGTCGTTGAGTTCATGCCGTTTCAAAAAACTATATAGACCTTCGCCTTTAAGCGGTTTTGAAGTACTTAAGGGGGCAGCCGATTGACTCCATGATTGGCTAATAAAAATAGACAAGCAAATGTATAGTGCTAAAAGTGTTTTTATTGATCGAGTTTCCATTATATGCAAAAATAGAGTTTTTACTCTTTTTCTCAGTAAAAAGGAATTACAATATGACTGATTATTTATTAATGATTGAAGGTTTTATTTAAGCGCTATCTCAAAACAAGAGCTGACAAACCCTCAATTGGATGATTTGAGGGTTTATTTTATGTAATTTATAGACCAAATATGAGTTGTGATTCGAGACTCAACTATTTTTTTCGTTACTCAACGAAAAAAATAGTTGGTAAAACGAAATAAGTAGTTATATTTGTTTTGTCAACATTTTTCATGGTATACAAAAAAGGCAAAACAATGATTACAAAACGACTGACAAAACGCGAAGAAGATGTGATGAAAATATTGTGGGAAGCCGGAAAAGGATTTGTAAAGGATTTACTAAAGCAACATCCTGATCCCAAACCGCACTATAATACGTTCAGTACAATTATTCGTGGCCTGGAGGAAAAAGGATATGTGAATCATTCGTCGTATGGCAATTCACATGAGTACTTCCCAGCTGTTACCAAAGAGGAATATCGGAAGTTGTTTATAAAGAATGTGGTGTCTGATTATTTTGAATCCTCTTACAAAAATGTGGTTTCTTTCTTCGTCAATGAAGAGAAACTTAAAGTGGAAGATTTGAAAGAGCTGATTGATTTAATCGAGAAGAAAAATGAAAATCAGTAGGCATGATCGATACATTTTTTGAGCTTCAGATAAAAGGAGGGGCCTTAATTGCCATCTCCGTATTGATTTATTTTCTGCTACTGTCCAGGGATCGTTCGTTTCACCGAAATCGGGTATGGTTGCTGAGCAGCCTTTTTATACCATGGATGGTGCCGTTGATGGCCATGCCCGTATGGGTGAAAGAACGTTTATGGGGGCAAGTGGCAGAAGTGAATAATGCGGGACTTCCTTTAACTGAATTGGTAACTCAAAATAATGTGATCACTATGCACCCGGAAAGTGGGATTTCATGGGAAATGATAGTTGTCACCCTCTATTTTATAGTTAGTTTGGTATTCTTGTTAAGACTCTTTTGGGGCTATGGTTTCCTGTTTCGATTAATGCGGCAAGGAGATAAATTAACCTATAAAGGTTTGCGCGTCATTAAAGTATCGAAGCAAGAGGTAAGTCCCTTTTCATTCTTTCGAACGATTTTTATTCCCGAGCATCTGGAGGAAAAGTCGGACAAACATCTTGTGCTGGAGCATGAGAAAACACATTGTGATCAGTGGCACTCGGTGGATCGCTCGCTGGTTGAATGGGTATTGATTTTGCATTGGTGGAATCCTTTTGCCTGGTGGTTACGCAAATTAATTGCTCAAAACCATGAATATTGTGTTGACAACGCTATGATCAGGCAAACCGTACAAGCCAAAACTTATCAATATTCGCTCATTCATCTCATGCCTGGGAAGCAATCCCTGCGACTGGTTAATAATTTTAATCGAAATCTTACGAAAAAACGCATTGTCATGATGAACAAAGAAAATACAAATCGATTCATTGGTGTCTTAAAAACATTTTTGATTGTTCCCTTATTGGGGATGATGATCCTGGCATTCACCGATCCGGATAAAACAGTGGATAATGAAATAAAAAAGGATACCTCAGCAGCGATTAATGACATCGAGCAACTACGAAATTATCTGGCTCGAAATGTCAAATATCCGCTTGAAGCTCAAAAAGCAGGTCAGCAAGGGGAAGTGATTGCGCATATTAATGTGGATAAAAAAGGTCGACCTGGAAAACCTGTAATAGGCAAGGCCAGGGGGAATAATGTGATGAAGTTAGATGAGGTGGTCATTGTAAGTTATAATACTGTAAAAGATGGTCAGAGTTATTCTGAATCAGAAAAGAAAGTATCACAAAAAGCGCTGGATCGTGAAATGGAAAGAGTATTGCGTACTTTACCAACGTTAACTAACGTTAATTGGAGGGGCAAAACGCTGGAATTAAAATTTGTTTTCGTGCTTCAAGATAACATTAAAAAGGATAAAGCGCTTTATTTTGTGGATGATGAAGAGGTGTCTGAGAAGGTGGTTGAGTTGTTAGATATCGATCGTATCCAATCCATGAACGTGATAAAGGGAAAGGATGCCATTGAGAAATATGGAGAAAGGGCGAAGGACGGTGCTATTGAGGTAACATCGAAAGGTTCTGATGTTTCAATTATTAAAGTGAAAGGTGAAAGTAGTATGCAACAACCGCTTATTATTTTAGATGGTGAAAAGGCTGAAAATGGTGTTGTAGTTATTGCCTCAAAAGTGGAAAATGATGCGGTTGAAACAGATGCGGGAGTAATTTCTCTTAAGTGTTTGGATACATCGGTCAAAGAGTCTATAATCAATATTAAAGGAAAAGGAGGTAAGGGGCAACCATTGTATGTTGTGGATGGGGTTGAACTTTCTGATTCTGATTTTAAAAAAGTTAGAAAAAATGATATTGAAGCAATCACAGTGTTGAAAGATAAATATGCAATTGAAAAATATGGCGAAAAAGCCAAAAATGGAGTGGTTGTTATAGATTTAAAAGAGACAATAGAACAATAAGTATAGTGCAGGCCTTAAGGTTTTAAAAACCTTAAGGCCTTTTTTTGATGAGTGCTAAAAATTAAAAGGATATTTATCGCTTCTTTCCGGATTTTAATTTGGCAGATAAACGTGAAAACACATTTTGCTAGCCATAAGAGATATGAATGTGGCACGTGTTTTCATTGCGACTAAATCCGATCAGGGTGTATCTGAAATTCTGTTAGATTATGTGACCCCTCAATACCGTGATTATAAAACAGGGAAATTCCTATTTCAAAAGTTTAATGAAGAGTATGTTGAAAAGGAAGTGATGAGTTTGAAGTGCTATACCTCCAATGAAAAGCATATGAAATATCTTGAAAAGATCGGATTTCGCAAAGGAGAGGAATTTAATAGTTATTTTCTTGCTGTAGTTTGATAGCAAGAGTATTGGGTGTTGAAGGGTGTCGTTTTTTATCTTTTTATTTTCATCTGTTCACTTGATTTTAAAGTTCCGCCCAAATTCGGGCTAATGAAAAGCCGGGGGCATCAATTTTTAGATCCAGAAAATACCCGAATGGTGTTTGAGCAACTTGATAACCTGCATTCTCCAATCGAATTTGGGCATCATTAAAAACATGATGAGTAAACTGACTGGAGGCTTTAGAGTTGGAAAGATGAGCAAACGAGTGCAGCACAATTGATTGGGTATTGTTTTTACGGGTTATATTGAA
The DNA here is from genome assembly GCA_016342595.1 of Marinilabiliaceae bacterium. GTDB lineage: Bacteria > Bacteroidota > Bacteroidia > Bacteroidales > Marinilabiliaceae > JAEINY01. The sequence goes on along the minus strand of JAEINY010000028.1, from coordinate 20,891 downwards.
TCTGTTTCGAAACTACAAATTCCAGGTATTAATTGATTATTTTTTTTGAAATATTTTGATTTCCTTTTTTTCGGTAATTTAAGTCTATTGTTTCTTTTCAAACGAATCGTTTTTTGAATATCAGTTATTATTTATCTCTTTGAAATAACTAAATATTGTTCGGGATATTTTTTTTTCATAAATTATAGTAGAGAAATGTGTTACGAATTTACTCTGTTGCAATAATACAGAGTGGAGGGTAATAGATAGTCCAATAATTCAGGGAATATATTTTTGAGTTTGACTGATAAAGATGAACAATATGCTTATTCGAATTTTACTTTGGATTGTGGCCGGATATGCGCTTCATTCGATGTATGTTAATAGTTATTTAGCTATTAAAGGGAGAGCATTAGGGCATTTTCTTTGGTTATCTTTTTTTAGCTTCTGCATTATTGGTAGTGTATTATCGTATTTTTATTTTTTTACTGCTCATGATTTGATACCGTCACTTATAGTTAATCGATTAACATTTTTGTTTCTTTTCTTAGGCCTGTTATCAGCTGTTCAGTTTATGAATAGGGGTGTTACGCAGAGGAATATTGTTATTCGATTTCTGTTTTATGTGATTGTCACTGGCGGTATTGTTTCTCACCTGGCCGAATCCTGGATCATTATCCAAGATGAGTTTTCGCCTGTGGATGTTGGTGATGAGGTCTTAGGGGCTGAGGGAATTTATTTAGCAACAGGGTATTATAATTGGATAGGAGCAGTTTTTTATGCTCTAATGAGTGTATTTCTCATTTCGTTTTGGCTGATATCCAGAAAGTATAAAACCAGCTATTCGAAACAACTATTTGTACTATTTTACTTTGTGAATGCTTTATTATTGGTCCTTTCTTTTCTTTTTCAAATCGAGGTGTTGTTGATTCTGAGTACTGTCTTGTTATTGTTTTCACTAAACGGTAATCTGGCAAAGCATATTGTTCATGATTATGAAGTAACACGAAAGTTGCAATACAATGAGTTCAGATGGCATAAAGTAGCTGATAATAGCTCGCTGTTAATTGTAGGAGTTGATAAAGATGGGGTTATATACTACGTAAATAGTTACTTGTGCACCATATTAAATTTAAATCAAACGGAGTTATCCGGTAAGAATTGGCTCATCGATTTTGTGAATCAAAGTGATCGAACGCGGGTGATTGATTTCTTTTGGAAGGATAAATACGATTCTGAAGAGTTTGTAATATTCCAGGTAAAAGCGCCTAATGGCCAGGTGATTAATGCGCGATGGATGATGGTGCCTGAAGTGATGGAAGGACAAGGAGGGTCTTATTGGGTTGGTAGCTTATTGCCCATGGAGAAAGGAAATGTGGAACGGGCATTTAATCTTCAGCGTGAATTAGATACTGTTATCAATGCCATCCCGGGAATGTTCATCATTTTTTCCAATACGGGGAGGGTGGAACGTATGAATAAGCTGGCTCATAAATTTTTTGGTGATCATTGTCCTGAAAGTAGTAATCATGCGAATGGAATGGCTCTGTGTGGTGATTTTTTCAGGTGTAAGTATTGTATTGTAGATAAAGCCTTAAAACATACTTTGAGGAATCGTAAGGGCATAGTGAAGATGGAAGGTGCCTTGCCTGTTGTTGAAAACGACCTATTGGTTCGTCGAAATGTATTAGTATCCACTGATATTATTCATCCTTTTGAAAATGTGATGGTTTATGTGGATGACATTACTCATTTGAAGCAATGTGAAGAGAAACTACGCTTGACGGAAGATCGTTATGAAACATTGCTGCAAGAAGCCCCTATTGGAATAATCCTTCATAAAAACTATGAAATTCATTATGGTAATCCGGAAGCCTTGAAACTGTTGGAATATAAGAGCGAAGAGGAGTTATTGGGCAAAAGTATTTTCAGTTTTATTCCAAAAGATAAGAAAAAGCTGATTATGGAGCGGTTGGGTAAAATTGAAACAAGTGATGGATTACCCCCTATTAATATGCCTGTTATTAGTTCAAAAGGGAAAGAGTTGATTCTCAATTTCATTACTACCCCTATTACGCTTGATGGTGAAAAACTGATGATGACCCTGGCGCGTGACATCACGGATTTAGTACATGTAAAAAGGGAGTTAGAGACACGTAATGAGTTATTGGAAGAAGCAGGGGATATAGCCGGCTTAGGGCGTTGGGAGTTCAATTTTAGAAAACAACTATTCAATTTTTCAGCGCAATGGGGGAGATTAGTTTTTGATAATTCGATCGAACATCAGACATCTGTGGAGAATCTGTTACCCATTATTTTGAAGCAAGACCGGGAAGAGGTGAAACGGCGGTTCAGTACCTTTATTCGGGAAAAGTATTTTTCTTCCTTTGAATTCAGGGTGCAACGAAGTGATAAGCGCATTGTACATCTTTTTATTGATGGTAAAATTGAATTGAATAGTGCTGGTGGTGTAGGTCGTTTGTATGGGGTATTTCAAGATATTACGACGCGTAAAGTGTATGAGGAAGAAATCATTAAAACAAAAGAAAAGGCCATTGAAAATGATCGCTTAAAAACAGCATTTCTGGCCAATCTATCCCATGAAATACGTACGCCACTGAATGGTATCCTTGGATTTACTGAAATATTGAAAAAAATATTAGATAGTGAAGATCATGTGCGTTACATTGATGTCATTCAGGAAAGTAGTCATCAGCTGTTGCACATTTTAAATGATATTCTGGATTATAGCTTAATTGAAACCGATCAGCTCCATGTTTCTTATCGCATAGAAAATATTAATGCTTTGTTAATGTTGGTATATGAGCGTAATAATAAGAAGGCCGCATTAAAAGGTCTTGAATTAACTGTTTATACCCACTTGCCGGATGATTTGTCTTGGTTTAAAACCGATAAACAGAAATTGCGTCGAATACTGGATCAATTAGTCAGTAATGCCATTAAGTTCACCTTCAAAGGTAGCGTCAGAATTGGATATCGAATCATGCCGGATAGTATTCGCTTTTATGTAAGCGATACAGGTATTGGAATTGAAAATGAGAAGCAGCCTTATGTGTTTAACCGTTTTTGGCAGGTTGATATGAATTACAACCGTCAATTCGATGGTACCGGATTGGGGCTGAGTGTAGCAAAAGGATTTGTTGATGCCATGGAAGGTAATATTTGGATGAAATCCTCATTGGGAATGGGGACTACATTTTATATTGCGTTTCCGTTTATGAAAGAGAAGCACGAAGAATCAGCCGATGATACGGCTTCTATCGAAAAATCGTAAGGGATGGTCTCTTCATTTGCGATAACAATATCTTTTCAAAAAGAAAGCCCTGTTTAATTTTGGCTCTATCATAGTTGAAGGTTGGTTGATTCAACCCATTCTGGGTTGTAGTGTTTTTGTTGTTTACACCACGGGTTTCACCCGCGGCTATTAACATTCAATTCTTTCAGGGTTAATACTATCTTTGTGATCACATTAACAGGTATTGATCATGGATAGTATAAAAAAAAGATTCTTTTTATTTCTAGGATGTCTTATCTTTCTGGCATCTTGCTCAACAATCTCCGTTAGAACTGATCAGCAAACCCAAGCCGTATCATTGCCGGACGGGTCGATCGTACTTCTGAATCAGAATAGTGAGTTAGAATATCAAAAGGATTTTAGTAATCGTGAGGTTGCATTGCGTGGAGAGGCTTTTTTTAAAGTCCAAAAGGCGGAGGAGCCATTTGTAGTGAGTACTTCAAATGGACTAATCACTGTGTTGGGAACTTCCTTCAACGTGAAAGAAGATGACCAGCAATTAGAAGTGGAGGTTGAAACGGGATCGGTTGAGTTAAAAGTGAAAGATCAAATATCAAAGCTCAAGCGTGGGGAATCGGCTGTGTATAATGATGCTAAAGGATTATTCGAAAAAGGGAAAGCGGAATTTAAACACCATGTTTGGACGGATGATTTAAAGGATGATCTTGAAGAAATTGGTGAAGAGGCTAAAAATAGTGGAAAAAAGATTGGAAAAGAATTTAAAAAATTAGGCCGGAAGATTAAAAAAGAGATAAAAGATTAATTTGAATCTCAGGTTTGATTTTTTAAGAGGCCACATGAATAAGTTATAATGGGGTGTTTATACCAAATGTATAACAAAATGATTGATAAAGCATTTTGCTTATTACAAGTGGTAAATGCCGATACACAATCTAAGAGTGATATTTTATCGCTCATTTTGATTGGTAATGGGTATTACTGAGTAAAAACGCTTGTTGACATCTGCTCTGAAAAACGTAACTATGTTTTTATAAAATCATGCTTACGTTTTTTACAAATCATGCTTTTTTTTAAAAAATCGTAAGCACGTTTTGGCTACATCACAACTGATGGTTGTAAAAGATTAATCCTGAGAGGAATGATTTTGAATAGTCACGGGTGAAAGCCGTGGGACAAACGATTCAGGCACTACAACTCAGGATGGGTTGAATGCCACCTGTCATATCAATTGACTGAAGTGTTAAAGTGACCAATGTAATTAATTCTCTACACTCCTATGAGGTCTGATTACTCTATTTATTTTTTTTGAATCAGCTGGAAATGGTGTAATATAACAGCGTTGCTCTATAAGTGGAGATTCCCCTTTTATCAATGTATCTTAATAAAGTTGATTTTTATTTTAAATGAATTTATTATCTTCACAAATGATAGTTGTTGGTTGTGGTAAGTAGCTGGTAATAATAAAATAAATCCAAATGAATATGAAGAGTGTATTTTTGATATTAATATTTTTCACTTGCTTTTTATTTGGTACTATTGCTCAATCAAAAAGTATAAGTGACTCGTCCAATATCGACATAAGTATATTGACAGTTGAGAATCTCAGAAGTGTGGTCTTGGATAGCCAGTTGAAATACGATAGTCCGTTAAAAGAATTTACGGGGCGTACAGAGCATTGTTCAACAAAAGGAGTCGTTGTTGATTCTGATAAACGGCTACAGAAGACGGAGTTGAATGTTGAAGATGAGGGTAGAGGGACAATGCCTGTTTATATTCCTAAAGGAGATTTTCCGATGCCGGTTAGTGTGCCTGACACTGCGAAGAACTATTCCCTTTTGATTAAAGAGATGAATTAAAAAACGGTCTGCCATGCGACAGACCGTTTAGTTATATTATTTTTTTTCAGAGATTATCCGATCTTCTCATTCACAATTTTCAAGATCTCTTTTTCTTCCTGAATCGCTTTATCTTCAAGCGATTTTCCGTCAGCTAATACTTTTTCGATGTAAGCTTTATCATCCAATCCGGACGCATTGATTTTCACATTCAGGTAAGCTCCCATCACGGCACTGCGGGCACACAAGGCACCAACACCAGCATCAGAGACTGAGTTTGGATTACCTATTTCAGCCATGGCACGGATTACTTCAAAGGCGGCATATGACTGTTCCATCACGCGGAATGGTACTTCAATGGCAAAAATGGTGACGTCATCAATGGCTTTTTTACGAGCTGCTTTCTCTTCAGCCGTTCCTTTAGGTAAACCAAATGCATCCATGATTTTATTGAAGGCATTGGTATCTTCATCCACCAAACGCAATAGTTCTGATTGAATAGCCATGCCTTTATCGGCCCACTCGCTGAACTCTTCCCAACGTTCATCCCAACCACGCTTGTGGGCAGACAGGTTGGCTACCATGGTGGCTAATGAAGCGCCCAATGAACCCACATAAGCAGAGATAGAACCACCACCCGGAGCTGGTGACTCAGAAGCTGTTTCATCAGCAAACTCAGTCAGGTTCATGTCAATTAATTGTTTCTTGCTTTTATCTTTCAGGATATACTCAATGATTTTTTTATCCGGATCAAAAGGATACAATTCATCCAATCCCATTGATTTCACCGCAATCTTAATGATTTCACGTTCCGGTATACCGGTTGAACGCTCTTGCTTGCGAAGGAAATATTTACCTGCATCCAACATGGCTTTCAATGGTACCACACCAACCATTTCCGAACCCGTAACGCGAATACCGCGTGCATTGGCACGTTCGTAAACAGCCTCGTATGCTTTGTGTAATGATGTAACAGTGATGTCAGTCAAGTTCATGGAGATTTGCGCAATGCCAAATTCTTCAATGAACCAGCCAATTCCTTTTACTGATTTCAACATACCAGGAATCATCACCGGATTACCGTTTTCGTCTTTCACGATTTTTCCGGTGACCGGGTTACCCTCACGCTTGGTGCGACCACGCTCACGTACGTCAAAGGCGATGGCATTGGCCCGGCGGGTGGAAGTTGTGTTGAGATTCACATTGTAGGCAATCAGGAAATTACGCGCACCAACAGCTGTCACACCTGATTGAGCCACTGCATCACTCCACTGAGCAGGTCCGAAATCGGGTTTCCATTCATTGGTTCCAATACGTTTAGAAACAGCTTCATATTCCCCTTCACGGCAATTGGCCAGATTACGACGTTTTTCTTCCTGTGCTGCAAACTCATAACAATAAATCGGAATATTCAGTTCCTCACCGATACGTTTGGCCAGCTTACGGGCGTATTCAACCGTTTCTTCCATGGTGATGTTAGACACAGGTACCAAAGGACATACATCGGTTGCGCCGAAGCGTGGGTGAGCACCTTTGTGATGACGCATGTCGATCAATTCCTGGGCTTTTTTAACAGCCTGAAAAGCTGCTTCACATACCTCTTCCGGCGTTCCCACAATGGTAACTACCGTCCGGTTAGTCGCTTTACCCGGATCCACATCGATCAGTTTAACACCGTCAATCTTCTCAATTTCGTCTGTAATCTTATTGATGATAGTCATGTCGCGGCCTTCGCTAAAATTAGGCACGCATTCAATCAACTGTTTCATGATGTTTGTATATTTAAGAGTTGTTCTGTTTCACTATTTATTTTGACAAACGATTTTTCCGTTCAAAATGGTGGTCTCTATTTTGTTTTCACCATATGCATAAGGCAGATACTCAATACCAGGAATTTCTTTTGTGATTAACACATTGGCTTTTTTACCAATACAAATGGAGCCTAATTCCTTGTCCACTCCCATGGCATAGGCTGTATTTTTAGTGACGGCATGAATGACCTCTTCCGGTAACATGCGATACAATATACTTCCCATGGCCATAACCAACTGCATATTTCCCGATGGTGAAGATCCCGGGTTGAAATCAGATGCCAATGCAACGGGTAAACCAGCTTCCATCATTTTGCGTGCTGGTGCATACGCCATGTTCAGGAAGAAAGCGGCACCCGGTAATATGGTCGGCATGGTTCCGGAGTCCTTCAGGGCTTTGATTTCAGCATCACCGGTAAATTCCAGGTGATCAACCGACAATGCTTTATATTTGACACCAATTTGAATACCGCCTGAATAATCCAACTCATTGGCATGGATCTTCGGAGCTAACCCATAGCGGGCAGCAGCATCCAATATGCGATCGGTATCATCTACAGTGAAGAAACCTACATCACAGAATACATCGACATAATCGGCCAATTGCTCTTCTGCAACAGCAGGAAGCATTTCTGTTACTACTAGATCTACATATTTTTTTTGTTTGCCACGGTAAGCCAAAGGAATAGAGTGGGCACCTAAGAAAGTGGACTTAATGGTTAATGGGCTTTCCTTTTTCAAACGTTTAATGACGCGCAGCATTTTTAACTCAGTAGCTGTGGTTAAGCCATATCCACTTTTGATTTCCACAGCTCCCGTACCCCATTTCGCAATCTCTTCCAATCGAGCCATGGCATCTTCAAATAACTGTTCCTCAGATGCCTTTTTTATTAATTTAGCAGAGTTTAATATGCCGCCGCCACGCTTGGCAATCTCTTCATAACTCAAACCTTTGATCTTGTCCACATATTCCACGTCGCGGCTCTTTGCATAAACCAGGTGGGTGTGCGAATCACACCAGGCAGGCATGACCAGTTTTCCGGTAGCATCAATAACTTCTACACCAGGCGTAAATATTTCCCCATCAATTTCTGCCATGGTGCCAAAGCGATAAATTTTGTCCTCTTTTATCCAAAGATAAGCATCTTCAATGCAAGGCAAGTGAGCCATATCTGAACCGGAAACGAAGGGAATATTTTCATCTTCGATCTGAATCAGTTTTTTTATGTTCTTGATTAATAAATCTTTCATAACAGGTTTTCCTATACGGGTTTCAAAAAATAAAAGTAACAATTTTATAGAATCAGCCCTCATGATATATATCACTGGCTTATAACCGGCTGTTTTTCTGATGTCACGTGAAGTTATAATTTTTTTGCTCATGATAGATAATAGTGTTCGTTTTATTAAAAATTCTAAATTTGCCGCAAACGAAAAATAAAAAAGCATGTTTAAAAAGGTTCCGCACACATATGTAATTGTCTTTACGCTCATTGTTTTGGCTGCCATAACAACCTGGTTTGTCCCCGGGGGGGAATATGTCAAAGAAACAGTGGTGGTTGATGGTATTGAGAAGAGTGAAATGATTTTCAAACAGATTGAAAGTCAGCCTCAGACCTGGGAAGTGTTTGCTGCAATGGTTAATGGTTTTAAAAAAGGGGCAGGTATCATTGTGTTTATCTTAATGATCGGGGGTGCTTTCTGGATTATGAACGATTCGCGTGCCATTGATGTGGGTATTCTTTCGTTTCTCGATTTTGTAAAGAAATTAGATCGCTACAAATTTATACGGTTTATCGGAGCTAATAATTTAATACTGGTCTTAATCATGCTCATGTTCTCCATATTTGGGGCGGTATTTGGTATGAGTGAGGAAACCATTGCTTTCATGATTGTTTTGGTTCCTTTGGCCATTTCAATGGGGTATGACAGTATTACGGGTGTTGGGATTGTATTTGTGGCGGCAGGTCTTGGTTTTGCCGGAGCTGTATTGAATCCCTTTACAATAGGTATTGCTCAGGGATTAGCCGAATTACCATTGTTCTCCGGTTTTGAATACCGCCTGGTATGTTGGGTTATCATTAATACGATTGGATTTGCCTATATATTATGGTATGCCCGTAAGGTGAAGAAGAATCCCTTGTCCTCTTCGGTTTATGAAGAGGATGCTTATTGGCGTAAGAAAACGGCCGGACAAGTGGAGGGGATTGATGCGAAGACATCTATATCTGCTTGGTTCGTATATGGAGCCACCATTGTGGCATTGATTCTGTTTAGTATTAAATATCCGGTTTCTACCTTGAAAATGGGAGGTGGTGATGGTGTTACCTGGCCGGTATTGCCAATCGTCACTGGATTATTTGCTATTACATCGTTTCTGGCATTGCGAAAAAAAGTTCATTTCTTTATTCTTAACCTGTTGGGATATACGATTGTGTTCTTAATCGTGGGGGTGATGGGGTATGAATGGTACATCACCGAAATCGCGGCTTTATTTTTAGCCATGGGGATTTTATCAGGAGCAGCCATGGCGCGTGATGCGGATACTATTACCAGACTGTTTTTGGAAGGTGCTAAAGATATTATGTCAGCCGCTTTAGTCGTTGGATTGGCAGGAGGTATCATCGTTATACTGGAAAATGGAAAAGTGGTGCATACCATTCTCCACAGCATGGCTCAATCCATGAGTGATTTGGGGAATATTGCTTCAGTGGGAATTATGTATGGCATTCAAACATTGATTAATATTTTTATTCCCAGTGGATCAGCCAAAGCTGCTTTAACCATGCCAATAATGGCACCTTTTAGTGATTTAATCGGATTATCCCGTCAGGCCACGGTCATGGCTTTTCAATTTGGAGATGGTTTTACCAATATGATTACACCTACTTCACCGGTATTAATTGGTGTGTTAGGTGTGGCAAAGATCCCCTATACCAAATGGGTGAAGTGGATTTTACCATTAATAATTGGAATGACTATTCTCGGTTTTTTATTGTTAATTCCAACTGTGACGATGGATCTAAACGGTTTCTAAAGAGGTTGAAAAATACATATTAATATGATATCAGGGTGGGATTGAACAAAATTCCACCCTTTTTTGCATCTGGAGGTTGTCATTAATAAAAGTACTTATTACTTTTACATGAATTTAATTGATAAATAATGAATTATACACACCTTCGCCTGCAATGGTTACTGATCGCACTGCTTGCTGTTAGCAGTCTATCTGCCCAAAATGACTGGGAAAACCAAAAAGTATTCGCCATTAATAAAGAAGCGCCCAGGGCCTCTTTTTATTCTTATCCCAATCAGAAAAAAGCATTGACTTTTCAGCGGGAAGAATCTCCCTATTTTAAACTATTAAACGGTATCTGGAAGTTTAATTGGGTAAAAAAGCCGGCTGATCGACCTGTTGATTTTTATAAATCGAATTATGATGTGTCAGAATGGGACGATATTAAAGTACCATCCAACTGGGAAGTAGAAGGACATGGTATTCCGATTTATGTGAATACAACCTATCCATTTGCGATGAAGAATCCACAACCGCCAACCATTCCTCATGATTGGAATCCGGTGGGTTCCTATCGACGTAATTTTGTCGTTGATGAATCCTGGAATGGGCGACGAATATTTTTGCATTTTGGTGCAGCTAAATCGGCTATGTACGTTTGGGTGAATGGTGAAAAAGTGGGCTATTCGCAAGGTTCTAAGTTACCCGCTGAGTTTGATATTACTGATTTCTTGAAAAAAGGTAATAATACATTAGCTGTTGAAATTTATCGTTGGAGTGATGGTTCCTATCTGGAGTGTCAGGATTTTTGGCGTTTGAGTGGTATCGAGCGTGATGTTTACTTATATGCGACACCTGAAGTGCGCATCCGCGATTTTTTCTTTAAACCGGACTTGGATAAGCACTATAAAGATGCTGATTTCAATATTGAAGTGGAATTAGAGAGTACTGGTAAGAAAGGAAACTATGTCGTTGAAGCGATTTTGATGGAGGGTTCTAAAACAATTTACTCTAACTCTTCAACTGTGACCATTAAAGAAGAGCATGCCGGAGCCAACTTTTCGGGCCATATACTAAATCCCAGAAAATGGACAGCTGAAACGCCGGAACTCTATACTTTACTAATCAACTTGAAAGACAAAAAAGGACGCGCCTTAGAATCAACCACAATAAAAGTTGGATTTCGTGAAGTGGAGATAAAAGGAGGGCAGTTGTTAGTGAATGGGAAAGCAGTATTGTTTAAAGGTGTGAATCGTCACGAGCACGATGAATATACAGGGCATGTGGTTTCTAAAGAATTAATGATTCAGGATATTTTACTGATGAAGCAGCATAATATCAATGCAGTGCGTACGTGCCATTATCCCAATGATCCGTTGTGGTATGAGTTATGTGATGAATATGGATTGTATGTGATTGATGAAGCCAATATTGAATCGCATGGAATGGGGTATGGTGAGCGCAGTTTGGCTAAAGATACAAGCTGGATGGATGCCCATATTGATCGGACTCGCCGCATGGTGGAACGGGATAAAAATTATCCGTCTATCGTTATTTGGTCTTTGGGTAACGAAGCTGGTGACGGGCCTAATTTTGTAGCTACTTCAGCGTGGATAAAATCACGCGACTTGTCTCGGCCGGTGCATTACGAGCGCGCAGGTCAGGAAGCTCATACAGACATCGTTTGTCCAATGTATTCCCCCATTGATCATTTGATTGGTTATGCTCGCAGGGTTCAAACACGCCCATTTATTCTTTGTGAATATGCCCATGCCATGGGAAATAGCGTAGGTAATTTTCAGGATTATTGGGATGTGATAGAGAAATATGACCATTTGCAAGGTGGATTCATCTGGGATTGGGTGGATCAGGGATTAGTGAAGCATGATGACAACGGAACCAAATATTGGGCTTACGGTGGCGATTTCGGACCAGAGGATATTCCAAGTGATCAAAACTTTTGTATGAATGGGTTGGTGAATCCGGATCGTACATTGCATCCATCTATTTTTGAGGTGAAAAAAGTATATCAAAATATCAAAATAAAATCGGTTGATTTTAATGACAACACCGTACGGGTAGAGAATCACTATGATTTTATTGCGTTGGACCGTTTCCAAATGAAGTGGAAGGTCTTAGAAGATGGAAAAGAAGTTTTATCGGGAAATACTGAATTGCCAGCTATTCATCCGGGAAGCAGTCAAAATATTTCATTGAATTTGGATCAGTTAAAGCGTAAGGAGGGAGCTGAGTATTTTATTAATTTCTCCGTTGCGCTAACTTCTGATTGGGGATTATTGACAAAACAAGCGGAAGTGGCAACTGAGCAATTGGCGATTTCTACGGTTAAAAATAAAATTAACATAGAAAGTAATGCACCTGTTAATGCCAAGTCGGATTCTGAGGAGATAATTGTAACTGGTGAGCGCTTTGTGATACGTTTTGATGCTCAGAAAGGTCAACTATCATCTTTTGTATATGATGGAATTGAATTCTTAAAACAAGCTGTTCAACCTGATTTTTGGAAAGCGCCGAATGATAATGATCATGGGTTCCGCATGGTTAAGAAACTGGCAATATGGCGCCAGGCAGGTCAGCATGTTGATGTTGTTGAGATGAAGGTGAATAAAGTTGGAAATAGCAAGGTGGAAATCTTGTTCCGATTGTTCGTGAAGGAAGCGAAGAGTTATTTGAATTTAACTTATCAGGTTTTCGGTTCTGGTGAGGTGGTGATTGATTATCACTTTGAGGTTGGAGATGATAAGTTGCCAATGATACCTCGAATTGGTCTGAAAATGGCATTGCAGTCCCGGTATGACCAACTGCAGTGGTATGGTCGTGGCCCGTGGGAAAATTATCCCGATCGGAAAACTGCTTCCTTTGTTGGTTTGTATCAAAGTACAGTAGCCGATCAATACTATGCTTATCCGAGTCCTCAGGATAATGGTTATAAAACGGATAATCGTTGGATGAAATTGACAGATAAAGCAGGCAATGGATTATTGATTGATGGAGATGATTGGTTTGGTTTTTCAGCTTTACATTTTGCTGCTGAGGATTTCACTACTCCTACCCGTGGTGAATTACATACAGTGGATATGAAACCGCGTCAGGAAGTATATCTGAACATCGATCATAAAATAATGGGTGTTGGCGGAGATAATTCCTGGGGAGCACGGCCGCATGCCAATTATTCTATTGCACCTAAGGATTACCAGTTTAAGATTCGAATTAAGCCATTTAGAAATGGTAAATAGTTTCTTGATGATATAAAATGATTACAGGAAAAGCCGTTATAATTTATAGCGGCTTTTTTTAATGACTCTGTAAGTATGGTTTTTTTTGCTGCTCAATTACTTTTTGTAAGGTTTGTAGTTGCATTTTTTGCTGTTGACTTTTTTCAGTCAGATGTTGATTGTTTTCAAGCAGGTTCTCTTTCGAAGTTTTTAGTTTGGTTATTTGCAAGGATAGATTTTCTTCATGATGTATCATGCGCTCCATGCGCTTATCCAATGCCAGGTTTTTATCCAAAACCTCCTTTAATAGTTTTTTTAAGAATCCTTTTTCCTTTTTTGCAGATTTAGATTGATCATACATTATGTCAATTTGTTTATCTAGTCCTTCTTTACGTAATAGTAAATGTTCAATTTCGTAATCCTTGTCCGCGAGTAATTGATTTAATTGCTCTATTTTTCGTTCCTGGTATTGAATTTTGATTTTTTGATTGTACTTTTCTGTTGGTTCAAATCCCCATTTACTACGTGTGAAATGGGTTCCGTATCTATCAATGTAAATGTTTTTATTGATATGATGGCGACGTAATCCCAAGGCCATGGCTAGTACATCGTACGCTGATTTTAACAGGTTTTTATGGAAGTGAGAAGTCATTGAAAAGTTAAGGATCAATAATTTGTAACTGATTTGCCGGTAAATATAAGGCAAAATGAATGATAAAATCAACAACATTTTTTGTTGTTAACAAATTTTAATAAGTTAGATAGTGTATTTAGGGAAACGTGGTGTTTTTATGTTGATAAATTGACATGAAGTTTTACTTATAAGAGATAAATCATTATTTTCGAAAAAAAAGCATATGACACAACCTTCAAAAGTGATTAAGTATTGCCCCAAATGCGGTTCTCATCAATTTTTATTTGAAGGTGAGAGATCCTTTAAATGTCAGGCTTGTACCTTTCATTTTTTCATTAACTCATCGGCTGCTGTTGCAGGGGTGATTATGAATGCAGATGCTGAGATTTTATTAACTGTTCGGGCCTTCGAACCACGCCAGGGATATTATGACTTGCCGGGAGGTTTTGTTGATCCCATGGAAAGTGCCGAAGAAGCTTTGGTAAGGGAAATCAAAGAAGAGTTGAATCTGCATGTTGAGCAGTTGGAGTACTTAGCTTCGTTTCCCAATGAGTATGTTTTTTCGAACTATTCAGTTTACACCACCGATTTTGGTTTCCTTTGTCAGGTGTCTGATTTTTCCAATATTCATGTAAAAGATGATATTAGCGGGTATGAATTTATAAAACCGGATGCTATCGATTTTGAGAAAATTAGCTCTCTATCGATTGCCAATATTATTAAAATCGTCCATAGTCAAACAACTTCTTAGCAATCCAATTAACGGATCTATTTTGTTGGGTTTAGATCGAAACTAAAATATAAAAAAATAACACTTGAGTATGTAGGTTGAGAGATTGGCCTACTATCTTCATTTTTAACAAAAAAGTGCCATGAGTCATTCCTTGCAAATATTGATTATTTCGGCAGCTTCCATTGGCTTTTTTCATACACTGATGGGACCTGATCATTACTTACCCTTTATCATGATCGGTAAAGCCCGTAATTGGCCATTAAGTAAAACTATATGGTTAACGATTCTTTGTGGAATCGGACATGTTTTAAGCTCGATTCTTTTAGGTTTTATCGGTATTGCACTGGAGGTTCAGGTTCAAAAATTAGAATGGATTGAATCTTATCGGGGAAATTTAGCGGCCTGGGCATTGATTGCTTTTGGATTATTATATGCTTTATGGGGATTACGGCATTGGTTCTTTAAAAAGAATTCGCATTCACATCACACAAATGATCGAAAGAAAATTACTCCCTGGATTCTTTTTATAATATTTGTGCTTGGGCCTTGCGAACCACTAATACCGCTTTTAATGTATCCGGCAGCTAATGAAAGTATCTATGGTCTTTTAATGGTCACAGGTGTTTTTGGGGTCACGACACTTGTAACCATGACTTCAATTGTGATTTTATCCTCTTGTGGATTAAGTTTTTTGTCCCTCAATAAATTTGAAAAGTGGAGCCATTCCATTGCCGGCTTGCTTATTTTTCTGTCAGGTTTGGCAATTCAGGTATTGGGGTTGTAAGTTCATTTTGGTTGAAAATCTATTAATAAGTGACGAATTTATTGGGAAGGTTTTTGTAACCTATAATTATTTCAGGTCGTTAAAGGCAAAATGTGAGTTTGTCAGCAGAATATAGCAGGTACTATCCATATGGTTGAATTTTGGTAAATTACTTGCAGTTATGGGTGCCGGATTGAAGAGTAGTGGTGTTGAGTAATAATGACTTTTAAATGGCTTGAGTGAGAATTGTTTATTTTTATAATCTGTTCGTCTTTTTTTTATTGATTCCTTTCTGCTCAGATGCTCAGTTGGTATCTGATAATGTTCGGTTCGAAAATTATGACTCCAATTTTGGTTTATTGCATGACGTAATTAATGCGGTAGAGCAAGATGCTGATGGTTATTTGTGGGTGGGTAGTACAGAAGGTTTGTACCGTTTTGATGGAGAGATATTTGACGTATTTCGTCATGAGGTAGGAGATTCTTTGTCATTGGTGGATAATAATATACGATCGCTTCATGTAGATTCTGCTAATAATTGTTTGTGGATCGGAACTGCCGTTGGTGGGGTTTGTAAATTGAATTTAGAAACATATGAATTCCATCAGATTAATAAGCCACCAAGCAATGATAATCCAATGGGTTTGGGGGCGGTTCTTTCGATGGCCCGAATTGATGATGACTTGTTATTGATCGGTACTGAAGATTACGGTGTTTATACTTTTCACCTGAATAAAAGAATCTTTCAACGCATTGAAATTCCTTTTGGAGGTTACCACTATTCAGCTAATGTTATCTTTAATGATGGTGACCAAACCTGGATAGGAACTTCGAAGGGACTGTTTCAATTTCATAAAGTAGATATAGAGAATAACAAGTTTGAGCTTAAAGCAATAGAAATTGAATCGCTTGATGAGCCAATAGTCTCTGTTAGTGCTGGCAAACAAAAGCAATTGATGGTTTGCACATCAGAACAGTTGCTTGCTTATAACCGGATAGATTATACATGTGAAATACTTAGTCCCAAGGACGTTAATATGGGTATGTTAAGAGGGCATGTAATCGATCATCGGGGTAATATTTGGATAGGAACGAAAGTGAATGGATTATTTCATTACGATTTTTACGATCATCAATTTCGACAATTTATTTCTGATCCGGCTGATTTAAACAGTATTCCGGCTGATGATATAAATGGACTCTTTATGTCTGCCACCCAACCAATATTGTGGGTGAGTACTAAAAACGGGTTATCCAAGTTTGATTATGATAGGAGTAAATTTAAGGCTTTTGATATCCGGCGTATGTCCAATTCTCCATCAGCTGATGTGTTTATGCTTTTTAAGGATTCGCATCAAGGGTATTGGTTTTGGTCTTTTAATGGATTATATCACAAAAAGGAAAGAGAAGCGCGGTTCAATCGGTATACTTCAGGATCAACCTCATCTAGATCAGATACTGTTTTGCAGGTAGTTGAGGATGGCGTGGGGAGTGCATGGTTTTGTACGAGTAACGGATTAATGAAGGTTGATTTATCAACTTCGATCAGTGAAAAGTTCTACTTTGAACATCCTCGGTTAAAAAGTATTTATTTAAATAATGTTACATCTTGTGTGAAAGGGAGTGGGAACACTTTGTGGTTAGGAACCTATTGTGGTATCATCTGTTTTAATTATCAATCAAAAAAATACAAAGTTTATCCTTTACCTCATGAATATTTGAAGGATGGTTTTAATCGATTGACGGATGTGGATTTCACTTCTGATAGTACATTGTGGATTGGGTCACGCAATAGTATACTTTGGAGCCTGGATATACACTCAGGACATTTTCAGAATTATTCAACGGTAATCAGGACTGGTAATCAGTTTAAGAGTAATTACATCATGGATGTGACAGTGGATCAGAAAGACCGGGTTTGGTTGGGAACTTATGGAGGTGGTCTGTTAATATTTAATACAAATGATTCAACTGTTACAGCAGATTATGCCAATGGATTATTACAGAGTAGTGTTTATGCCGTTTTGGTTGACAAGCAAGGTTCTTTATGGGTAAGCACTAATTTCGGAATCTGCAGATTTTCCCCTGACACCGGTGAAATATTGAATTTCGATCGTACCGAAGGAACCTTTTGTTCAGAATTTAATGAAGGGGCTTTTTACCAAACGAATGAAGATGATTTTCTAATGGGGGGAGGTGATGGTTTTGTGGAATTTAACCCAGATGCCTTTAAATTTAATGAGTATCAGCCGCCTGTGAAAATTGGGTCTTTTTCATTTGGTGTGGATAATGTGGTGGTGGTTAATCAAGCCTACCTGGAGGTGAAGTATCATGTACCAGATACAATCACTTTGGGAAATAAGTATAAATCTCTTTCGTTATATCCCAGTGTGCTAAATTATAGCGTCTCTGAAAAAAATCTGGTGGCCTGGAAATTGGAAGGTTACGATGCACAGTGGGACACAGCGGTTTCAATTACGCCCATCACCTATTCTAATCTTCCGGAAGGAGACTATCAATTGAGAGTCAAGGGCAGTAATAACGATGGTGTTTGGAATGAATTAGATCGAGAAATTATTATCAGCATATCTCCTTCATTTGTCAAGAGCAAGATGTTTAAGGTTATTTTAGGTGTTTTAGCTGTGCTTTTATTGTGGGTGATCTATTTAATGAGAACTCAAATTCTCAGAAGACAAAAAGACAAGTTAGCGCAACAAGTAGCGAAAAGAACATTTGACCTGAAGAAAGCCAATGAAGAGTTGGAGCAATCAAGAGAAGAAGTTTTGACGCAGAAAGAAGAATTAGAGCGGCATCGTAATATACTGGAAGATTTAGTGAAAGAGCGAACCGCAGATTTAGAATTGGCAAAAGAAAATGCTGAAGCTGCAGATCGACTAAAAACAGCTTTTTTAGCAAATCTATCTCATGAAATTCGGACACCCATGAATTCCATTGTTGGTTTTTCTACTTTATTGGGTATTGAACTTTATTCTGAAGATGAAAAGAAGCAGTTTGTTCGTACGATACAAGATAGCAGTGAAAGTCTTCTTGTACTGATTGATGATATTATTGATATTTCACGAATTGAGGCTGGCCAGATGAGCATTGTAAAAAAGCGGTTTCAACTGAAAGATTATCTGGAATCAATTTATAAATCGCTCGCCTTTGCAACTAAGAGTGACCTTACGGAATTTCAGTTGGATATCCAGGGTATTTCATCAGTAGATAGTCTTTTTTCAGATGCTGAACGATTAAAACAAATTATTACCAATTTGATTAATAATGCGCTTAAGTTCACGCCTGATGGGTTTGTGAAATTTAGTGTTCAAAAAGTAAATCAGCAAGAACTGATAGAGTGTTATCATAATAGCACCAATCATTTACCTGAGGAAGCTTATTTATTTATCGTGCAGGATACAGGTGTTGGCATTGCAGAGGAGAGTCATGAAGTGATATTTTCACCTTTTCGTAAATTGGATAATGGAGTCGAATTATATGGAGGGATTGGTCTTGGACTAAGTATCGTGAAACGATTGATTACCATTTTGGATGGTCGGATTTGGTTAAAATCTGAAACAGGCATTGGCACTACTTTCTATTTTTATCTGCCTGTTTCGTAGTTTGATTCAGAAATACGTTGAAATAATAAAAAAGTGGATCGCTCATGATAAGCGATCCAAATATAAATTATATAATCGGTGTTCCTTTATAAACAGTTGACATTTCTATTGGAACTAGTTGTCCGCTATAAGTAACTTTTCTGGAAGTATTTCCAGATATAGTGGCAGTAGCTATTTGTCCACTCGAATTACAATCCATTCTGATATCAAAAGAGCCTATTGCTGAACTGGTGTAAATTTGAAGAAAATAAGTCCCCTTCTTCTCGTTTTTCTTTACTTCGTATTTGGTCACCCGGGCCCTGACCGAAACGCCTCCAACACCGTTAGCCCCAAGCCCAGAGTTAGAACCTAATTGGATAAAAGCCTCATCACCCTCTAATGCAATAAAGTTAAGCGTGCTATTCACGGGCATCGAGGAGCCTCTTTTGTTAGATAGCGAATTTGCTTCGAGCACCCATTTCTGACTGTCTATTCCAACCGCTAAAGCAGCAGCGAGATTTTTCTCATATTCTTTTTGTTCTTGTTTTTTTATTTCTCTTCTCTCTTTTCGCGTCAGTTTGGTTTTTTCTTCTTGTGCGAAAAGAACCAGGGTAAAGCTAAGTAGTAGCGTAAATAATAATGTTCTTTTCATGACGTTTATTTTTAAGTTAAATTTTTTTGGTTAAATTCAAATCTTGTGCCAAAGTTTTAATCCCATTTAATGCGGTAGCCGACATGCCATTCGATAAAATCAGCAACTGAAAAATTATGGGCTCTCACCAAAACTCCAGCGTACAAATCACTTTTAAAATGATATTTTACACCAAATTTTTGATATAGTACGGGATCTGGATCATCTATTTTTTTTCTGAAAACATAAGCCCCCAGGTACGAAGCTACAGACAAGCGATCCACGCAGAACTCATACGTGCCAAATACACCCATTGACATCTTTTCGCCGAAGCTGACAGGTGGGACTTTTTCTATTTCACCATCATTAATATCAATTTGTGCATCGATAGATTCGTCATATGTCAGGTCAATTCCACCTCCAAATTTATTTTTCCACGTGGTTTGTTTCAAGTAAGCAGCAGATAAATTAACAACGGTGTATGTGACATCCTGGTATTTATCATCCAAACCTTCATTTGCATTCACATCATATACAATTTGACGGCCACTAAGACCCACATTGAATGAAAGTTCGTGATGTTGTTTATAAGGATCAACAATTTTACGTACTAAAAGAGGACGATCTTTGAGATTGTATTTCAACTCTACAAAAGGGGATACCAAATTAATACCGCTGTTTGGCTTTTTTGTACCTCCATTAGAAAAGTGGGTGAATCCAAATCCGGCGTTTAAATCCCAGCGCTTTCCTAATTGATATTGATAATATAAGCTGGCGTCAATATATACCGTTCGGTAGGAGCCGATTGCGACATTAAACGGATTTTCATAAGTGTCATATGGTTCCCAGTTATAGGTGAGTCCAAATCCAAGTTTGTATCCCAAGGAGCTGCGTTGCCAACGTTTTAACGGAAGGCCTAAAAAACCATATAAGGCCATTGGGTGACCGAGTTCATCAATATTAAAAAAGTTAGCTGTATAAAAACCAACTCCGAAAAAAGGAAAGTTAAAAACGTGTTCCCATTCCTTACTACCATCTGTCTGTCTTCCATATTGAAGAGCCAGCGATTGGTAATAGTCGATCGGTTCTCCTGTCTTATTATCTCCTTCCAAAAATGTATTGGTTTGGAGAACTGTTCCCGCTTGATATTTTATCGATAAAAACTTGTATTTAGTCTTTTTTTGAGCCGTATCCTTTTTCGCAGTAGAATACAATTCTGGGGCCTGCCCCATGGCGGAAATGGTCAGTAATGCCAGTAGGCATGCAAAATAAATCCTCTTCATTATAATTAAGTTAAGATGTTAATTCTACTTTACTAAGTTAAATAAGTACATCATTTAGTTTATAATCAAATAGATATTGCTATTTTTGAGATGT
>JAEINY010000444.1 GCA_016342595.1 Marinilabiliaceae bacterium | reverse complement strand
ACCATCTAAAATATTAGGAACAATAGCCCTGACTAAGGAACTGCAAAGAAATTACTTTTAATATTCATTGGGGGATATGGTGTAGTTCCATTGGCAATGGCATCAAGTTAATAATTGAAAAAAATAAAAAACAGGCTGAAAGCCTGAGATATCGAAGCTTGGGGCATCGCCCCAAGTATATAGCAATGCAGAACTTATCAGACTGAAGGTCTGAGACAAACAACAAATAAATCGCATTGTCTCACCCATTCAGGGTGATGACCCCACTACTTAAATTATACTTGGGGCGGTGCCCCAAGCTGTGTTGTCAAAGGCCTTCAGCCTTACCGAAATTAAGATCCATTCTCAACAAAACTCTTTTCTATAATTAAAAGTTATTTCTATCCGCTCCCTAAGTTCATCAAACCCCGGTTGTCAACAACACTCAACCAGCGTTGTAAAGGCTTTCCCTCACCTGTTGCACACCCTTTACAACCATGGTCAAAAATGGCTTGCAACACGGGAGGGACAGAATACTGTTAAATATAGCATCTACTAAGACACGGTTAATTTGGCAGGTAAGCGCCCTTGCACAATAGCCTTGGTGCGCAAGCCGGTGCGTACTTCCACCTCATAAATCCCGGCTGTTAAGTCCGAAGGGATGGCAAACATCAATTTAGTACCGGCGTTATGAGCCACCACCGAGCATTTTGTGGCTATCTGCTGAGTATCTATAAAAAAGATGCCTTGTTGCTCATCTGAATCATCATATTTCAGCAAATTACCTTGCAATTCGCCAATGCTGCCCGGGGTGAGCACATCATTGGTAGTGCCTGAAGCATGATCGAAAAAGGATACGATATTAATACCAGATTGACGTGGATTCACTTTCACCGGTTTTATGTCTTCAGCTACCTTAGAAAACAGATGCCCGGTTCGAATGTTAAACTTCAGCTCATGACGATCGGGATCAAAACTATCCGCAGCATTATCAAAAACACCACTGATGGAAGCTGAAATACTTCCCAGCGGTGTCACGATTGTTTTACCATCGGCCGCAGCCTTCACAACCACTTTTTCAAGTCGATCAAAGAGACCTGTTACCATTGAATGGTTAAAACCTGCGTTTTGATCACAGCAGAGCTCAATTAGTTTTTCACGTGTAATGGTGGAAACAGTTTCAACACGTGCCATGCAATCACCTGGTTCAACAGTTAAGGGATTATCCACTAAATAATATTTCATAATAATAAGGTTATAAGTTTATTGTTCACTCAAATTACTTCTACAAAAGATCAAAATCAAGTAGATCCATTCCTTTTTATGGACGACTCCAACTCACCAACTAACCACCTAATGCAATGGAACTTAAACTTCAAATCCGATCATTATCCTTATTATATCCATAATCCATAGCTTAATTAACAAACAAACACCACCTTATGATGAAATTTGGCTTAGACCTAAGAATACCCCATTCATCTAATAAAATAATCCATTTACACACAAAATCAATTCATTCATCAACTACTTCTTTTTGCTACATTAATACCAGAGCGGTATTTCACCCTGAAGTTTAGAGATTTAAAGATCGTTTTTAAATACAATTATCACAGCTTATGATTTAATTAGAAGATGACATTATAATACCGATTACCAATCAGATTGAATGTATGTCAATAATATCATTAAAAATTAATAAATTGACTCCTTAATAATTTCCTATTTATATGATTAGTTCAGCTACAAGTCCAAAAATGATGACTACGCGTTGCGAATGGTGCCTCAAAGATGACTTATACATCCACTACCACGACAAAGAATGGGGCTTGCCCGTGCATGATGATCGGATATTATTTGAATTCCTGATACTGGAAGGTGTTCAGGCTGGTTTGAGCTGGCATACTGTACTTAAAAAACGAGAAAACTACCGATTGGCCTATGATGGTTTTGATCCGGAGAAAGTGGCCCGCTATGACGAAGAGAAGATGAATTTGTTGCTGCAAAACAGTGGTCTCATCCGTAACCGTCTAAAAATAGCTGCCAGTGTCAGCAATGCACAGTGTTTCCTGGAGGTACAACAAGCGTTTGGAAGTTTTAACCAGTATATCTGGAGCTTTGTGGATCATCACCCCATCGTGAATCAGTTTGAACACATGAGTGAGATTCCGGCCACGACTCCGCTTTCAGACCAAATAAGCAAAGACCTTAAAAAACGAGGATTCAAATTTGTCGGCTCCACCATTGTATATGCACATATGCAAGCCACCGGTATGGTTAATGATCACCTGGTATCCTGCTTCCGGCATCAGGAAGTACAAAGCTTATAAGCCGAGGTCTTCAAAATGAAATCACAAACTATAACATAAAAATATAATGAAGTATACGCTTATTCTAACATTATTCCTGGGCCTCTCCATCTCATCAATGGCTCAAACCAAAGCCATCACTCAAACTGGAAAAACAGTTCTATTATTTGATGATGGTACATGGAAATACGAGCACGCGGAGCAAACTATCAGCGGTGTCGCCACTGAAGGAAAAACAGATATAACCCATGCCCCTTTAGTGAATGATACCATCATCGCGACCTCATCAAAATTGGATATTTTTAGTGAGGTGAGCCCACGCTTAAAGAAATTCTTTGGTGCCGAAAAAAGCAAAATTAATTGTACTGCCGAATGGCACAATGACATGGGGAAAGTGAGTTTGAAGCTGGTGTTTCTGGTTCCCATTGGTGATGC
>JAEINY010000443.1 GCA_016342595.1 Marinilabiliaceae bacterium | reverse complement strand
GACACACAATGACGGATTACTGATCACCACTCTGGCTCAGCAAGAAAACACATCTTACCAGGAGGCCAAAACGGAGGTGGAACAATTCGCAAAACGTATCCTTAAAATGACTGCTCAAGGGGAAACTTTTGTTATTGATACCGTTGGTGAACTCAAACAGGATACCCTGGGCCATCTGCAGTTTGTGGCCAATAAAAGCGAGAATTTTTTATCCGACGCTTTCGGCTTAACGTCGTTTCACTTTTCTCCGGCAGTTCCAATACATCGTCCTGCTGCTTCAAATAAACATGTTAAGCGTCTATTGCGTCCATTATCACAAAAACAGATTGCAGCAACCATTGCTTTGTTTTTTGGCTTATTCATTGTCTCTACTGAAGTACAAGACCCCACCGCCAATAAGCAATTTAACAGTGCCAGCTCCATTTCATTTCTTTCCCATGAGTTAAATACAGCTCCGAAAGAAGCATTTACAGTTGACCTACCCGCTTTGGAAAAGGAAGCTCCGGTAGCTGAAGTGATGAATACACCGATTGAAAAAAATGTTTACTTCTTGATTGCCGGCAGTTTTAAAAAACAAAATCAGGCCGAATCCTTTCTCAAGCAAGTGGAGTCTCTGGGTGAAAAAGAAGCGTTTGTTTTAGAAAGTAAAAATCACAGTTTTCGGGTAGCGATCAATGGTTTTTCGGACAAGACTACTGCTATTGATGCGCTTAATACATACCGCAAGAAGGCAAAATTTAACACGGTGTGGATTTTAACACAACGATAGTTCAATTAATCCCGATAGCTATCGGGATTAATGTTTAATGGTTAATTATTAATTGGTGCTACACCTGGGATGTGGAGGTAATTTAAATTTTTTGGAGTGCCTAAATTAAAAAGTCAATAAGATATTAGAATTATATAAAAAATGCCGGTCTTTTGAACCGGCATTTTTATTTAGATACTCTACTTTTTATCTTATCTCCGACCCCGGTTGAATCGCTTTACCAGGCATCACAAATGCCAATTCACCATTCACATCTTCGGCCATCAGAATCATTCCCTGCGATTCAATCCCTTTGATTTTTCGAGGGGCCAGGTTCACCAGGATACTCACTTGCTTACCAATGATTTCTTCGGGCTTGAAAAATTCAGCAATGCCTGATACGACAGTGCGTTGATCAATACCAGTATCCACCGTGAGTTTCAGTAGTTTTTTGGTTTTAGCTACTTTTTCAGCTTCCAGAATGGTGCCAACCCGGATATCCATCTTCGTAAAATCATCAAACTGGATATTCTCTTTGACTGGTTCCGCCTGCCAGTTAGCCGCTTCATTGGCTTCTTTGGTGGCTACTAATTTATCCAGTTGCTGCTGAATAGCAGTATCTTCAATTTTTTCAAATAACAACTCAGGTTTGTTAATTAACATCCCGGCTTCAATCAGATCCACTCTTCCACAATCGATCCACTTCAGATTATCCAGATTCATCATCTTTCTCATCTTATCCGCCGTGAAAGGCAAGAACGGTTCCATCAAAACAGCCAGGTTGGCTGTAATCTGCAAGGCAATGTTCATAATTGTTTTAACCCGCTCGGCATCTGTTTTTATCAATTTCCAGGGCTCTGTATCGGCCAGGTATTTATTACCTAATCGTGCCAGGTTCATAGCTTCTTTCACAGCTTCCCTAAAACGGAATTGATCCAATGACGCTTCTACACGTTTTACAATAGCAGGTATCTCCGCTAAGGTTTCCCGGTCAAAATCAGTCATCTCACCGGCTGCAGGTGCAACACCTTCATAGTATTTTTGAGTCAACACAATGGCCCGGTTCACAAAGTTACCCAAGATGGCCACCAACTCATTATTGTTACGTGCCTGGAAATCTTTCCAGGTAAAATCGTTATCTTTTGTTTCAGGGGCATTGGCGGTTAACACATAACGCAACACATCCTGCTTATCTGGAAAATCAACTAAATACTCATGTAACCAAACCGCCCAATTTCGAGAGGTTGAGATCTTATCCCCTTCTAAATTCAAAAACTCGTTGGCCGGCACATTTTCAGGTAAGTTGTAACTGCCTTCGGCTTTCAACATGGATGGAAAAACGATACAGTGAAAGACGATGTTATCTTTTCCGATGAAGTGCAACATCCGCGACTCCGGGTCTTTCCAATACTTCTCCCACTCAGGTGTCAATTCTTTGGTGGCCGAAATGTATCCGATGGGCGCATCAAACCACACATACAATACTTTTCCATCCGCTCCTTCAACTGGTACCGGCACCCCCCAATCCAAATCGCGACTCACCGCACGTGGCTGTAATCCCATGTCAATCCAGGATTTACACTGACCATACACATTGGATTTCCACTCTTTATGGCCTTCCAGAATCCACTCTTTCAAAAATGGCTCATGCTTATCCAATGGCAGATACCAATGTTTGGTGGTGCGCACAACAGGCGTACTTCCCGATACCATTGATTTTGGATTCACCAGGTCAGTTGCATTCAAAGACGTTCCGCAACTTTCACATTGATCGCCATAAGCCCCCTCACTCTTACAATGCGGGCATGTACCGGTAATGTATCGATCAGCCAAAAATTGATTGGCCTCTTCATCGTAATATTGCTCCGACTCCTTTTCTATAAATTCACCCTTTTCATACAAGGTTCTAAAAAATTCAGAAGCCGTCTCATAATGTGTTTTGGATGTTGTCCGGGAATAAACATCGAAAGTGATACCAAATTTCTCAAAGGA
>JAEINY010000442.1 GCA_016342595.1 Marinilabiliaceae bacterium | reverse complement strand
GACACACAATGACGGATTACTGATCACCACTCTGGCTCAGCAAGAAAACACATCTTACCAGGAGGCCAAAACGGAGGCGGAACAATTCGCAAAACGTATCCTTAAAATGACCGCTCAAGGGGAAACTTTTGTTATTGATACCGTTGGTGAGCTCAAACAGGATACGCTAGGCCACCTGCAGTTTGTAGCCAATAAAAGCGAGAATTTTTTATCCGACGCGTTCGGCTTAACTTCGTTTCACTTTTCTCCGGCAGTTCCAATACATCGTCCTGCTGCACCAAATAAACATGTTAAGCGTCTGTTGCGTCCATTGTCACAAAAGCAGATTGCGGCAACCGTTGCTTTATTTTTTGGTTTATTCATTGTCTCAACTGAAGTACAAGACCCCACCGCCAATAAGCAACTTAACAGTGCCAGCTCCATTTCATTTCTTTCCCATGAGTTAAATACAGCTCCGAAAGAAGCATTTACAGTTGACCTACCCGCTTTGGAAAAGGAGTCTCCGGTAGCTGAAGTGATGGATACACCGATTGAAAAAAATATTTACTTCTTGATTGCCGGCAGTTTTAAAAAACAAGATCAGGCCGAAACTTTTCTGAAGCAAGTAGAGTCTCTGGGTGAACAAGAAGCGTTTGTTTTAGAAAGTAAAAATCACAGTTTTCGAGTTGCGATCAATGGGTATTCAGACAAGACTACTGCCATTGACGCTCTTAACACCTACCGCAAGAAGGCAAAATTTAATACGGTATGGATTTTAACACAACGATAGCATAAATCAATCCCGATAGCTATCGGAATTAATGGTTAATGTTTAATTATTAATTGGAGCTACACCTTGGAGGTGAAGGTGATTTATATTTTTTGAAGTGCCTAAATTAACAAGTCAATAAGAGATTAGATTTATATAAAAAATGCCGGTTCAAACGACCGGCATTTTTATTTAGATACTCTACTTTTTATCTTATCTCCGACCCCGGTTGAATCGCTTTACCTGGCATTACAAAAGCCAATTCGCCATTCACATCTTCGGCCATCAAGATCATTCCCTGTGATTCAATCCCTTTGATTTTTCGAGGGGCCAGGTTCACCAAAATACTCACTTGTTTACCAATGATTTCTTCGGGCTTGAAAAATTCAGCAATGCCTGATACGACAGTGCGTTGATCGATACCAGTATCCACCTTGAGTTTCAGAAGCTTTTTCGTTTTCGCTACTTTTTCTGCTTCAACAATAGTTCCAACCCGGATATCCATTTTCGTGAAATCATCAAACTGAATATTCTCTTTAACCGGTTCCGCCTGCCAGTTAGCCGCTTCATTGGCTTCTTTGGTGGCTACTAATTTATCCAGTTGCTCCTGAATAGTAGGATCTTCAATTTTTTCAAACAACAACTCCGGTTTGTTGATTAACATCCCTGCTTCAATCAGATCCACTCTTCCACAATCGACCCACTTCAGATTATCCAGATTCATCATCTTTCTCATCTTATCCGCTGTGAAAGGCAAGAACGGCTCCATCAAAACAGCCAGGTTGGCTGTAATCTGCAAAGCAATGTTCATAATGGTCTTCACACGCCCGGCATCCGTTTTTATCAATTTCCAGGGCTCTGTATCGGCCAGGTATTTATTACCTAATCGTGCCAGGTTCATAGCTTCTTTCACAGCTTCCCTAAAACGGAATTGATCCAATGACGATTCTACACGTTTTACAATAGCCGGTATCTCCGCTAAGGTTTCCCGATCAAAATCAGTCATCTCACCTGCTACAGGTGCTACTCCCTCATAGTATTTTTGAGTCAACACAATGGCCCGGTTCACAAAGTTACCAAGAATGGCTACCAACTCATTGTTGTTACGTGCCTGGAAATCCTTCCAGGTAAAATCGTTATCTTTTGTTTCAGGGGCATTAGCGGTTAACACATAACGCAACACATCCTGTTTATCTGCAAAATCAACTAAATATTCGTGTAACCAAACCGCCCAATTACGAGAGGTTGAGATCTTATCACCTTCTAAATTTAAAAACTCGTTGGCCGGAACATTATCAGGTAAGTTGTAACTGCCTTCGGCTTTCAACATAGATGGAAAAACGATACAGTGAAACACAATGTTATCTTTTCCGATGAAGTGCAACATCCGCGTTTCCGGATCTTTCCAATACTTTTCCCACTCAGGTGTTAATTCTTTGGTGGCCGAAATGTATCCGATGGGCGCATCAAACCACACATACAATACTTTTCCATCCGCTCCTTCAACTGGTACCGGCACCCCCCAATCCAAATCGCGACTCACGGCACGTGGCTGCAATCCCATATCAATCCAGGATTTACACTGACCATACACATTGGATTTCCATTCTTTATGGTCTTCCAGTATCCACTCTTTCAAAAACGGCTCATGCTTATCCAATGGCAGATACCAATGTTTGGTGGTGCGCACAACAGGCGTACTTCCGGATACCATTGATTTTGGATTCACCAGATCGGTTGCATTCAAAGAGGTGCCACAACTCTCACATTGATCGCCATAAGCTCCCTCACTTTTACAATGCGGGCATGTACCCGTAATGTATCGATCGGCCAAAAATTGATTGGCCTCTTCATCGTAATATTGCTCCGACACCTTTTCTATAAATTCACCCTTTTCATACAAGGTTCTAAAAAACTCAGAAGCCGTCTCATAATGTGTTTTGGATGTTGTCCGGGAATAAACATCGAAAGTGATACCAAATTTCTCAAAGGA
>JAEINY010000441.1 GCA_016342595.1 Marinilabiliaceae bacterium | reverse complement strand
GGGCTGGAAATTGGCATGGCCGAAACCCCCATTATCCCCATCTATATCCGCGACAGCATTCAAACCTTCCGCATTGCCAAAGAACTGCTGGACAGAGGTATTTATGTGAATCCGGTGGTAGCACCAGGGGTGAAGGAAAACGATGCCTTGCTGCGTTTTTCTTTAACTGCCGCTCACTCCAGACAACAAATCGAATATGCCGTGGAGCAAATAAGCAGTGTGGTAAAAACGCTTAAAGAGGAAGTACTATGTCAATGTTCATAAAAGAAGTGACGGGGAAATCCGACCTGAAGAAATTCATTGGTTTTTACTCACTACTGTATCGCCACAATAAACAGTTGGCCATGCCCCTGCACATGGATGAGCTATCCACCTTGAGTCAGGATAAAAACCCGGCCCATCAGTTCTGCCAATGTAAATATTGGCTGGCGTATCGCAACAAGCAAATTGTGGGCCGCATAGCTGCCATCATCAATACCAAAGAACAGGAAAAAGAAGGGAAGGCAATTGGCCGGTTCGGTTGGTTTGATTTTGTGAATGACCCCAAGATATCCAAAGCCTTGCTACAAACCGCCGCCTCGTGGCTAAAAACCAATGGTGTGGTGAAGGCACAGGGTCCCATGGGATTCACCGACATGGATCGACAGGGCTTATTAATCGAAGGGCATGACGAGCAAGGTACCATGGCCACCTTGTATAATTACCCCTATTACGAGGCCCACTTTACGGCGTTAAAAATGGAGAAAGCCGTTGATTGGATCGAATTTGAGTTAAATACCGGGGAGACAGGTCAAAAAAAATTAAACCTCCTGGCTCAACGGGTACGGCAACAAAACAAGCTGCAGAGTGTTAACATTACCTCCTCGCGGCAACTGAAAAAACTGGCTCCGGCTATTTTTCAACTGATCAACGAAAGCTATCAGGATCTGTATGGTTACATCCCTTTAACAGAGGAACAAATAGCCTATTATACCAAAAACTACCTGAGCTTTGTTAATTTTAAACTCATTAGTGTGGTCACCGATGCCGCTGGTCAGGTGGTTGGCGCCGGAATAGCGATGCCCTCCTTCACGCGGGCCTTGCAAAAAGCCAAAGGAAAACTATTCCCGCTGGGTGCCATTCAGATGTATAAAGCTCTTAAAAAGAATGACAAACTGGATTTATACCTGATTGCCGTAGATGCCAAATACCAGAAAAAAGGAGCGACAGCCATCATCATGAGCGACATCATCAATGGCGCCATTGAAGAAGGCATTCACCAGGCTGAGACCAATATTGAGTTAGAAGATAACCAACACATTCAAGCCATGTGGCGCTTTTTCCCACACCGCCAGCACAAGCGGAGGCGTTGCTATGTTAAAACCATTTCCAATGACTAGAATTCTTATTACCGGGGCGAGCGGATTTATTGGCAGCTATTTAGCCGAAGAGGGCTTACGCCGGAACTGTGAAATATATGCGGCTGTGCGCCCACACAGTAATCTACAATATTTACAAGATGAACGCATTCACATCCTGCCACTGGATTTATCCGATCCGCAAAAACTGATACAGAAATGGCAGGAGCTAAAGATCTGTTTTGAGGCCTTCGATTACGTGATTCACAATGCAGGGATTACACAAGCAGTGAATGCGGCAGACTTTGACCGGGTCAACTACGACTGTACCCGCCATTTGGTACAGTCTTTGGCAGATGCCGACTTCAGGCCGAAGAAATTTATTTTTATGAGTAGCCTGGCGGCGCAAGGACCGGGCGATGCGAAAACCTTAGCCCCCATAGCCGGGCATCAATTGCCCGCTCCTGTCACACATTATGGTCGAAGCAAACTGAAGGCCGAACACTATCTGGTCACCCAACAGGACATTCCCTACCTGATATTCCGCCCCACAGCCGTTTATGGCCCCCGGGATAAGGATTTCCTGTCCTTCTTTAAAACCATCAGTTGTCACCTGGAGCCCTACTTATGCAGTCGCAAACAACGTCTTTCCTTTATATATGTGAAAGACCTGGTGCGCTTGCTATATCAGTCACTGGAGTCACCGGTGGTGAATCGCTGCTTTTTTGCCTCGGATGGTGCGAATTACACCAGCGCCGAATTATCATCGATTAGTAAAAAGGCCTTACACAAATGGACCATTGCCATTACCTTTCCCAAGCCCTTAATCAGAGGCATTGCCTGGGTGAATGAGACGATTGCAAATTTCAGACAGAAAACGTCCGTCCTCAACCGGGATAAATACCAGGATCTGACGAGTCCGAATTGGGCCTGCGACGCCACCCAAACACTTAAAGCTTTTCGATTCCAACCACAATACACCTTAGAGAAAGGTATTCGCGAAACCATTCAATGGTATAAAGACACTAAAAGGCTATGATTCTATTAAATATCCTGCTATTCTTGTTCCATCCGGGAACGCCTTCACCTGATTGTTACCCTGTGCCGGATAAATCGCCGGCACACTTGTTTTACATCCAGCGATCGCTCAATAAAAACACAGTGATCTATGAGGCCAATTTTGATGATCAGGGCATGCTGAATAAAGCACATCCCATCAAGGTATATTGGATCCTATATGAAGAGAATGGCGCTGTGGAAGAGTTAAGCTATCTGGAAAGAAAATTTGCCTATGGGGTGAGCCACCAGGCTGTTCACAATAAACCTGACCATCACCTCATTCAGCTAACCGCATGCAAATCACTGAGGCTGCTGCTAAAACAAACCGCACCATATAGCGTTGAGCTGCTTTTTACCCACAAA
>JAEINY010000440.1 GCA_016342595.1 Marinilabiliaceae bacterium | reverse complement strand
GGGCTGGAAATTGGCATGGCCGAAACCCCCATTATCCCCATCTATATCCGCGACAGCATTCAAACCTTCCGCATTGCAAAAGAACTGCTGGACAGAGGTATTTATGTGAATCCGGTAGTGGCGCCGGGCGTAAAGGAAACCGATGCCTTGCTGCGTTTTTCTTTAACCGCCGCTCACTCCCGGCAGCAAATTGAATATGCCGTGGAGCAAATAAGCAGTGTGGTAAAAACACTTAAAGAGGAAGTACTATGTCAATGTTCATAAAAGAAGTGACGGGTAAATCCGACCTGAAGAAATTCATTGGTTTTTATTCACTACTGTATCGCCACAATAAACAGGTGGCTATGCCCCTGCACATGGATGAGCTATCCACCTTGAGTCAGGAAAAAAACCCGGCTCATCAGTTCTGCCAATGTAAATATTGGCTGGCGTATCGCAACAAGCAAATTGTGGGCCGCATAGCTGCCATCATCAATACCAAAGAACAGGAAAAAGAAGGGAAGGCAATTGGCCGGTTCGGTTGGTTTGATTTTGTGAATGACCCCAAGATATCCAAAGCCTTGCTACAAACCGCCGCCTCGTGGCTAAAAACCAATGGTGTGGTGAAGGCACAGGGTCCCATGGGATTCACCGACATGGATCGACAGGGCTTATTAATCGAAGGGCATGACGAGCAAGGTACCATGGCCACCTTGTATAATTACCCCTATTACGAGGCCCACTTTACGGCGTTAAAAATGGAGAAAGCCGTTGATTGGATCGAATTTGAGTTAAATACCGGGGAGACAGGTCAAAAAAAATTAAACCTCCTGGCTCAACGGGTACGGCAACAAAACAAGCTGCAGAGTGTTAACATTACCTCCTCGCGGCAACTGAAAAAACTGGCTCCGGCTATTTTTCAACTGATCAACGAAAGCTATCAGGATCTGTATGGTTACATCCCTTTAACAGAGGAACAAATAGCCTATTATACCAAAAACTACCTGAGCTTTGTTAATTTTAAACTCATTAGTGTGGTCACCGATGCCGCTGGTCAGGTGGTTGGCGCCGGAATAGCGATGCCCTCCTTCACGCGGGCCTTGCAAAAAGCCAAAGGAAAACTATTCCCGCTGGGTGCCATTCAGATGTATAAAGCTCTTAAAAAGAATGACAAACTGGATTTATACCTGATTGCCGTAGATGCCAAATACCAGAAAAAAGGAGCGACAGCCATCATCATGAGCGACATCATCAATGGCGCCATTGAAGAAGGCATTCACCAGGCTGAGACCAATATTGAGTTAGAAGATAACCAACACATTCAAGCCATGTGGCGCTTTTTCCCACACCGCCAGCACAAGCGGAGGCGTTGCTATGTTAAAACCATTTCCAATGACTAGAATTCTTATTACCGGGGCGAGCGGATTTATAGGCAGCTATTTAGTAGAAGAGGGCTTGCGCCGTCACTGTGACATATATGCAGCTGTGCGCCCACACAGTAACCTACAATATCTGCAAGATGAACGCATTCATATTTTGCCACTGGATTTATCCGATCCTCATAAACTGATACAGAAATGGCAGGAGCTAAAGGTCTGTTTTGAGGCCTTCGATTACGTGATTCACAATGCAGGGATTACACAAGCGGTGAATACCGCAGACTTTGACCGGGTCAACTACGACTGTACCCGCCATTTGGTACAGTCTTTGGCAGATGCCGACTTCAAGCCGAAGAAATTTATATTTATGAGTAGCCTGGCGGCGCAAGGACCGGGCGATGCGAAAACCTTAGCCCCCATAGCCGGGCATCAATTGCCCGCACCTGTCACTCATTATGGGCGAAGCAAACTGAAGGCCGAACACTATCTGGCCACCCAACAGGACATTCCCTACCTGATATTCCGCCCTACAGCAGTTTATGGTCCCCGGGATAAGGATTTCCTGTCCTTCTTTAAAACCATCAGCTGTCACCTGGAGCCCTACTTATGCAGTCCCAAACAACGTCTTTCCTTTATTTATGTGAAAGACCTGGTGCGCTTGCTATATCAGTCACTGGAGGCACCGGTGGTGAATCGCTGCTTTTTTGCCTCGGATGGTGCGAACTACACCAGCGCCGAATTATCATCGATTAGTAAAAAGGCCTTACACAAATGGACCATTGCCATTACCTTTCCCAAGTCCTTAATCAAAGGCATTGCCTGGGTGAGTGAGACGATTGCAAATTTCAGACAGAAAACGTCGGTCCTCAACCGGGATAAATATCAGGAGCTGACGAGTCCAAATTGGGCCTGCGACGCCACCCAAACACTTAAAGATTTTCGATTCCAACCGCAATACACCTTAGAGAAAGGGATTCGCGAAACCATCCAATGGTATAAAGACACCAAAAGGCTATGATTCTATTAAATATCCTGCTATTCTTGTTCCACCCGGGAACGCCTTCACCTGATCGTTACCCTGTGCCGGATAAAACACCGGCACACTTGTTTTACATCCAGCGATCGCTCAATGAAAACACAGTGATCTATGAGGCCAATTTTGATGATCAGGGCCTGCTGAATAAAGCACATCCCATCAAAGTGTATTGGATCCTATATGAAGAAGAGGGCGCTGTGGAAGAGTTAAGCTATCTGGAAAGGAAGTTTGCCTATGGAGTGAGTCACCAGACTGTTGACAATAAGCCTGACCATCACCTCATTCAGTTAACCGCATGCAAATCACTGAGGCTGCTGCTAAAACAAACCGCACCATATAGCGTTGAGCTGCTTTTTACCCACAAA